>JAGXSN010000141.1 GCA_018333815.1 Sulfuritalea sp.
CCGGCACGTCGGCGGCCTGCCACAAGTCGGCCAGCAGCGGCAGGGTTTCCGGCAGGATGCGCTGCTTGGACAGGTCGAGCAGCCAGTCGTCCCAGCGCACCGAGAGCCGCTGGAAGCGGGTTGCGTCGCGGGCGAACATCTCGCGCAGATGCACGTCGCGCAGGCCGTGGGCGTGGCGCTCGGCGTGCTTCCAGGCGGGCGTGTTGAGGATGGGCGTCATGACAGGCTTACAGCCACAGCATCATGCCCATCTCGAAGGGGTGCGTCAGCAACTCGTGATGGGGATACATGCGCAGGCTGCAATCGATCTTGCCGCAGACATCGGGGGTCATTTCGAGCGCGTAGAGACTCTCGCCGCCGCGCCCCGCGCCCTGGTAACGGAGCGGGAACCTGCGCGGGCCCGCCTTGGCTTTCACGCCCGGCCGCGCCAGCAGGAGCTCGACCACCACGTCTTCCGGCGCCAGCCCGTCGAGTCGCACCGCCACCTCGAAGCGCAGGCCGGCGCCGAAGGGAATGCGCCTGACCGGGTCGTCGATGCGGCGCAGGCCGACGTTCGGCCAGGCCTGCCGCACTTTTTCCTTCCAGCCGGCCAGCTCGCGCGCGGCGGCGAAGTTTGCGGCGCCCTTGCGCCGCCACTGCCGATCGGCCGGCACGTAGAACTTGTCGAGATACTCGCCGACCATGCGCATCGAGTTGAATTGCGGCGTGATCGTGGCGATCGAGCGCTTCGCCATGCCGACCCAGCCAGGGGAATAACCCATCGCCCCGCGCGCGTAGTAGAGCGGAATCGCCTTGTCCTGCAGGATTTCGTAGAGCGAACGGCCTTCCTCCTGGTCGCGCCGCTCCTGGTCGTGGATGCTCGAGGCCGGCTTGATCGCCCAGCCGTTCGCGCCGCCATTCGTTCCGTCGTCCTGGTTGAAGCCCTCGCCCCACCAGCCGTCGACCACCGACAGGTTGATGACGCCGTTGAGGGCGGCCTTCATGCCGGAGGTGCCCGAGGCCTCGAGCGGATAGATCGGATTATTGAGCCAGACATCGACGCCCGAGACCAGGCGGCGCGCCAGGCGCAGGTCGTAGCCTTCGACCAGCAGGATGTGGCCCTCGAACCTGGGCATCGACGCGATCTCGTGAATGCGGCGGATCAGCGCCTGGCCCGGCTGGTCGGCCGGATGCGCCTTGCCGGCGAAGATGAACAGGATCGGCCGCTCGGAATCGCCGATCAGGCGGTAGAGACGATCCAGATCTCGGAACAGCAGGGTCGCACGCTTGTAGGTGGCGAAGCGGCGCGCGAAACCGACGGTCAGCACGTTCGGATTGTCCGGATCGGCCAGGCGCAGCAGGCGGTCGATGTGCGCCTGCGAACTCTGGTTGCGCACGTGCTGCTCGGTGACCCGATGCCGCAAGAGATGCAGCATCTGCGCCTTGATCGACTGGCGGATGCTCCAGAAGGTGTGATCGGGAATGGCGTGGATTTCTGCCCAGATCTGGCTGTCGGTGAGGCGCTGGCGCCAGGCCGGGCCGAGCACGCGGTCGAAGGTGTCGTGCCAGTGGTCGGACAGGAAGGTCGGCGCATGCACGCCGTTGGTGACGTAGCCCATCGGGTTCTCGGCCACTTCGATCTGCGGCCAGAGCGTCGAGCAGATCTCCGAGGAGACCGCGCCATGGATGCGCGACACGCCGTTCTGGAATCGCGAACCGCGGATTGCGAACGCCGTCATGTTGAAATCGGGTTCGGCATCGATGCGGCCGAGTCCGATCAGGCTGCCGACGTCGCAACCCAGATCGTGACAGCATTCCTCGAAGTAACGGCCGATCATCTCGTCGGCAAAGTGGTCGTGGCCCGCCGGCACCGGGGTGTGCGTCGTGAATACCGTGTTGCTGGCGACCGCCTCGAGCGCGGCGGGGAAGTCGAGCCCCCCCGCGATCATGCCGCGCATGCGTTCGAGAATCAGAAAGGCGGCATGCCCCTCGTTGATGTGCCAGACCGTCGGCTGGAGTCCCATGGCCTGCAGGGCGCACACGCCGCCCATGCCGAGCACGATCTCCTGCTCGAGACGCATGGTGCGGTCGCCGCCGTAGAGCTGGTGAGTGATGTCGCGATCGCGCTGGGAGTTCTCCTCGAGATCGGTATCGAGCAGATAGAGCGCGATGTGGCCGATGCGCGCCGCCCAGACCTTCACTTGCACGTCGCGCCCCGGCAGGCGCACGCCGATCTTCAGGTCGCCGCCCGCGGCGCGCTGCACCGGCTTGATCGGCAGGTCGTCGAAGTCGGCGTCGTTGTAGAGGGCGTGCTGACGGCCTTCGCCATCGATGCTTTGCAGGAAGTAGCCCTGCCGGTAGAGCAGCCCGACGCCGACGAAGGGCAGGTTCATGTCGCTGGCGGTCTTGCAGTGGTCGCCGGCGAGGATGCCCAGGCCGCCGGAATAGATCGGCAGGCTCTCGTGGAAGCCGAATTCGGCGCAGAAATAGGCGATCAGCGCCCCTTCCGACAATTGGGCGCCCGGGTCGCGGCGCGGGCTGTCGTGATAGGTGTCATAGACCGAAAGGACGCGGGCGAGGGCGCCGAGGAAGGCCGGATCCTCGGCCGCCTCGTCGAGGCGGTGCTGATCGACGCGCTTGAGGAAGGCTTTCGGACTGTGGCCGACGGCGCCCCAGAGCTTCGGGCCGAGGCGGGCGAACAGGGTACGGGTGGGGCGATCCCAGCTGTACCAGAGATTGTTGGCAAGCTCGTCCAGGCGCTCGAGGCGCGCCGGGAGGCGGGGATTGACTTCGATTTGGTAACGGGTTCCGGTCATGGTTCTTGCGTGCGCTGCGTGGATTAACGAATGTGGTGAATCTGCTGGCCGAGCATTTCCGGCGTGACCAGCGTAATGCCGTTTGCGGTGACGTGAAAGCGCTTGCGATCCTCTGCGGCGTCGTAGCCGATGAGCGTCGCGTCCGGCACCTTGCAGTTCTTGTCGAGGACGGCGCGGCGGATCCTGCAATTGCGGCCGATCTCCGCATTCGGCAGGATGACCGAATCCTCGACCTCGGCATGGCTATGCACGAAGACGCGCGAGAACAGCAATGAGCGCCGCACCACGGCGCCGCTGATGATGTCGCCGCCGGACACCAGCGAATCGATCGCCATGCCGCGCCGGTCGTCTTCGTCGAAGACGAACTTGGCCGGCGGCAAATGCTCCTGGTGCGTCCAGATCGGCCAGTCCTCGTCATACATGTTGAGTTCGGGCGAGACCTTGGTCAGCTCGATGTTGGCCTCCCAGTAGGCATCGATGGTGCCGACGTCGCGCCAGTAGGGCACGCCGTCTTCGGGAATGCCGACGCAGCTGTTGGCGAAACTGTGGGCGAAAACGCGATAGCGGCCGATGAGCTGCGGGATGATGTTCTTGCCGAAGTCGCGCTCGGAATGCGGATCGTCGGCGTCGCGGATCAGCTGCTCGTACAGAAAAGCGGCATTGAAGACATACACGCCCATGTTGGCGAGGGCGCGGTCGGGACGGCCGGGGATGGCCGTCGGCTGTTTCGGTTTTTCGGCGAAACCGGTGATGCGCCCTTCCTCATTGACGCCCATCACCCCGAAGGCGCCCGCCTCGCCGAGCGGCACGTCCATGCAGGCGATGGTCAGATCGGCGTCGGTCTGCGCGTGCTGGGCGAGCATGCGGCCGTAGTCCATCTTGTAGATGTGATCGCCGGAGAGGATCAGCACATACCTGGGCTGGTTGCGCCGCAGCAGGTCGAGATTCTGGAATACCGCATCCGCCGTGCCCTGATACCAGTTCTCGCCGACCTGCTGCTGCGCGGGCAGCAGGTCGATGAATTCGTCGAAGCGGCCATCGAGAAAGCTCCAGCCGCGCTGCAGGTGGCGGATCAGGCTCTGCGCCTTGTACTGGGTGGCGACGCCGATGCGGCGAATGCCGGAGTTCACGCAGTTCGACAGCGTGAAATCGAGGATGCGGAACTTGCCGCCGAACGGCACGGCCGGCTTGGAGCGCCAGTCGGTGAGCTGCATGAGGCGGCTGCCGCGCCCGCCGGCGAGGATGAAGGCGTAGGTCGAGCGCGTCAGATGGCTGACGAAACGGCCCTGCAAAACATGCGGGTCGTTGAGCGGCAGATCGTGTTGCATGATGACTCCCTGTTTCGTCCTGGACAACCCGCCCTGTTGTTTTCGCCTGCCGGCGGACTCCCTCCGGCGGGCGGGAGCGGCTGCTTCGATGCCGTGGTCGCGGCGGTATTATGGTCTGAGGATGCCTTCCCGCAGGAGCCGGTCGATTTCCTCTTCGGCCCGCACCCAGTCGTCCATCTCGCTGCCGCCCCGGAAACCGCGGCGCTCCGCGATGTAGTAGGCGGCCACCTCCACGTAGTAACGCCGCTGGTCCAGCGTCAGCTCGGGGAAGGGGTTGGCGGCTTTCCCGGGCCGGACGGAAGCCGTCCTGGTCGGAGCCTTTTGGGTTGCCGGCGTTTTCCCCGCGGGCGCTTTCGCCGCCGGCGCTTTGGCGCGCTTCCCCGTTACCTCCGCTACCTTGCTTTCGCTCTTGCTCGCTTTCGGCGTAGTTGGCATGTGCTCCTCCTTCGGGTTGAGATTCGTTCCTCGGCGTCAAGCATATACCTCGTTTTCATGACGGATTGTTGACTTTCGTCAACGCTGCGGTGGCTTGCGCCAGGGCCCCGAGCAAGCCGATGTCCGGATCGGCGATCGCGTGCACCGGGATGGCGCGCGCGAGGTCGGCATGCTCGGCCTTGGCGTTGAACGCCGCCAGGAACCGTCCGTCCTCCCGCAGCGCGGGCAGCAGCGCCTGCGTGACGCCGCCGGCCAGATACACGCCGCCCCGGGCCAGCACGGCCAGCGCCATGTCGCCGGCAAAGGCGCCATACGCCGTGAAAAACTGTCCAAGGCTTGCGCGGGCGGCCGCATCGCCGGCCCGCGCCCGGGCCGCGATCAGTGCAGCGTCGAGGTTCTCGCCGGTCAGCACACGATGGATCGCCGCCAGCCCGGGCCCGGAAATGACCCGTTCGGCGGTCACGCGGCCATGTTCGCGCAGCAGGGCCGCCGCGATGCGGGCCTGCACCTCGTCCTGCGGAGCGAACCCGACATGTCCCCCCTCGCTGGGCAGAATGTCCTTGCCGGAAAGGATCGCCATGCCCAGGCCGGTGCCCGCGCCGATCACCAGCTTTACCCCCGCGGGAGAGTGTTCGCCCGCCTGGAGGCTGATCAACTGTTCGGGCGCGACCGCGGCAACGCCCAGCGCGACACCGGCGAAGTCGTTGATCAGGGCAAGCTGCCCCAGGCCGAAGCGCGCCTCCAGCGCGGCGCAATCGATGCTCCAGGGCAGATTGGTGATCTGCGCCGACCGGCCGTCCTCGGCCACCGGCCCCGCCACCGCGAGGCAGCCGCCGTCGATGGCCGTGTCGATTTGCTCGAGGTAGGCGCCCAGCAGGTCGCCGAAGCTCGCAAAGTCGGCGCTGGCGAGACGGCGCCGCGCGCCGATGTTGCCGGCCCGATCGACCAGCGCCAGCAGAGCCTTGGTGCCGCCGATGTCGCCGACGAGTTTCATCGTCGCCTCACACCGCGACCGGCGCGGCGATGTGCGGATGCGGATCGTAGCCTTCGAGCGTGAAATCCTCGAACCTGAACCCGAAAATGTCCTTCACCTCCGGGTTGAGGCGCATCGTCGGCAGCGGGCGCGGCTCGCGCGCGAGTTGCAGCCTGGCCTGCTCGAGGTGATTCGAATAGAGATGCGCGTCGCCGAGCGTATGCACGAAGTCGCCCGGCTTGAGGCCGACCGCCTGGGCGATCATCAGCGTCAGCAGCGCATAGGAGGCGATGTTGAACGGCACGCCGAGGAAGATGTCGGCGCTGCGCTGGTAGAGCTGGCAGCTCAACTTGCCGTCGGCGACGTAGAACTGGAACAGCGCGTGGCAGGGCGGCAGCGCCTGTGCGTCGACGTCGGCCGGATTCCAGGCCGTGACGAGGTGGCGCCGCGAGTCCGGATTCTTCTTCAGCCCGTCGATCAGCTGCGCGATCTGGTCGATCTCCGCCCCATCCCGACCCGGCCAGTGGCGCCACTGATGGCCATACACCGGGCCGAGGTCGCCGTTCGCGTCGGCCCACTCGTCCCAGATCGAGACCTTGTGGTCCTTGAGCCACCGGATGTTGGTGTCGCCGCGCAGGAACCAGAGCAGCTCGATGACGATCGAACGCAGGTGCAGCTTTTTCGTGGTGAGCAGCGGAAAGCCCTGCGCCAGGTCGAAGCGCATCTGCCAGCCGAACACCGAACGCGTGCCGATGCCGGTGCGGTCGGCCTTGACCTGTCCGTGGTCGAGCACATGCCGCATGAGATCGTGGTACTGACGCATAATCCGGCCGATTATAAGGGCCGCCCATGAACACTCTGCCGAAACTGACCGTTGCCGCCAACCCCAAGTCCGGCCACCGACTGTTCCTCCTGCCATTTGGCAAGACACTGCCAGCCGAGCTGCCGGAACGCAAGCTGTGGCAGCAGTTGCTGAAACGCAAGAACGTCAAGGCCGAAGAGCTCGCCAAAGCGCCGCTCGCCACGGATCTCCCCGATGGGACGCGCATCGCGCTGGTGATGATCGATGCCGGCAAGTCGCGCTTCGAGCGCCTGACTGCCATGCGCAAGGCGACCATGCTGCTGCTCGACGAAACGCCGAAGACGCTCGACATCGTGCCGCTCGGCGTCGATGACGATGCGCTCGCCGACGCGCTCTACGTCGCGCTGGTCAATGGCGTGCCGCTGCCGCAGCAGAAGAAAAAGCCGGCGCAGGCGCTCAAGGAAGTCACCCTGCCGTGCCGTCTCGCCAAGGCCGACTTTTGCCTGGCGCTCGCGCGCGCCAACCTGCTGGCGCGCGAACTCACCGTCCTGCCGCCGAACCTGCTCGACCCCGCGCATTATCGGCAGCGCCTGCGCGCGCTGGCGCAGGAGAAGAAGTTCGCCATCGATGAATACGATTTCCGCAAGCTGAAGAAGATGGGCGCCGGCGCCTTCTGCGCTGTCGCCCAAGGCAGCGACGACGATGGCGATGGTGGTGGCGCCGCGATCGTGCGCCTTTCATGGCGGCCCAGGAAAGCCGCCAGGACCATCGCGCTGGTCGGCAAGGGCATCTGCTACGACACCGGCGGCCACAACCTCAAGCCGGCGAAGTACATGGCCGGCATGCACGAGGACATGGCCGGCTCGGCCGTCGCCCTGGCCATCCTCTGCGCGGCCGCCGAGCTGAAGCTGCCGGTGGCCATCGACTGCTGGCTGGCAATCGCCAGGAATCAGCTCTCGCCAACCGCCTACGCACAGGGCGACATCGTCACGGCGCTCGACGGCGCCACCATCGAGGTCGTCCATACCGACGCCGAGGGCCGCATGGTGCTGGCCGACACGCTGGCCCTGGCGGCGCAGCAAAAGCCCGAACTGATGATCGATTTCGCCACACTTACCGGCAGCATGACGACCGCGCTCGGCGCGCGCTACTCCGGCGTCTTCGCCAGCACTGACGAACTCGCGGCGCAGGCCGTCGCCGCCGGCAAGGCGAGCGGCGAGCGCGTCTGCGTCTTTCCCCAGGACGCCGACTACGAGCCGGCGCTCGATTCGAAGGTGGCCGACATCAAGCAATGCACGCTCACGGGCGAAGCCGACCACATCCTCGCGGCGCGTTTCCTCGGCCGCTTCGTCGGCAAGACGCCGTGGCTCCACATGGACCTGTCGGCGGCCAACTGCAGCGGCGGGCTGGGCGCGGTGGCGACCGACACCACCGGCTTCGGCGTCAGTTGGGGGGTGGCTTTATTGCGCTCTTGGGCCGAAACGCCTTGACGACGGCTTCGTGCGTCTCGATCCAGGGCCCGCCGATCAGGTCGATGCAGTAGGGCACGGCGGCGAACACGCCGTCGAGCGTTTCCTTGATCGCCTTTGGCTGACCCGGCAGATTGAGGATCAGGGTTTTCCCCCGGATCGCCCCGACCTGCCGCGAGAGGATCGCGGTCGGCACGTATTTCAGGCTCACCGCGCGCATCTGTTCGCCGAAGCCGGGCATGACCTTGCGGGCGACGGCCAGCGTCGCTTCGGGGGTCACGTCGCGCGGCGCGGGGCCGGTGCCGCCGGTGGTCAGCACCAGGTGACAGCCGACGCCGTCGCACAGTTCGATCAGCGTCTTTTCGATGACCGGCTGCTCATCCGGGATCAGCCGGCTTTCCAGTTTCCACGGCGAGGTCAGCGCGGCGGCGAACCATTCCTGCAGCGCCGGAATGCCCTGGTCCTCATAGACGCCGCTCGAGGCGCGGTCGGAGATCGACACGAGGCCGATCAGCAGTTCATTGCTCATGCAGTTCCCTCAGGACGCGGAACAGTTCGCGGAAGGCGCGCGGCGGCTTGCCGAGTTCCCGTTCCTTGAGGGCATTGCGGCGCAGCTGGCGCAGGTGTTGCAGATCGGCCTGCGGATGCGCGGCGGCGATTTCGCCGATCGCCTTCTCGTCCTCGAGGAAGCGCGTGCGCAGGCGCTCCAGCGCGTGCATGCGTGCGGTGGCGGCGGCCGATACGCCGTTGAGCTCGTCGAGCGCCGCCCGGATCGGGGCGGGATCGACGCCGCGCATCAGCCGGCCGATGTATTGCAACTGACGGCGGTGCGCCTCGTGCTGGCGGATGCATTGCGCGGCGCGCACGGCCGCCCGCAGGTCGTCGGGCAAGCCGATCTTCTCGATCCGGTCGGCGGCCAGCGCGACCAGTTCGGCGCCGAGCGCCTGCAAGTCGTTCATGGCCCGCTTGACCGCGGTTTTACTGGGCTTTTCGCTGACATCCACGGGTAAGATTATAGCTTCGCGATTTTCCCCTCCCGCCCATGTCCGCCTTCTCGTTCAGCCAGGATCAATTGCGCGCGCGCGCCGCCGACGTGTTGCGTCACGCCGAGCGCTGCGGCGCCTCCGCCTGCGAGACCGATGTCTCCGAAGGCGTCGGCCAGTCGGTCACGGTGAGACGGGGCGAGGTCGAGACCATCGAGTTCAACCGCGACAAGGGCATCGGGGTCACGGTCTACCTCGGCCAGCGGCGCGGCCACGCTTCGACTTCGGACTTTTCCGCGCGCGCGATCCGGGACACGGTGGAAGCCGCGCTGTCGATCGCGCGCTTCACCGCCGAGGACGCCTGCGCCGGGCTGCCCGAACCGGAACGGCTGGCACGTCCGGAAACCGCCGCAATGGATCTCGATCTCCACCACCCCTGGGATCTGTCGGTCGAGGCCGCCATCGACATCGCTCGCCGCAGCGAGGTCGCCGCCTTCGCCGTCAGCCCGCTGGTGAAGAATTCCGAGGGCGCGACCGTCTCGGCGCATGCCGCGCACTTCGTTGCCGCCAACAGCCTCGGCTTCATGGGCGGCTTCCCCTCGACCCGTCATTTCATTTCCTGCGTTCCGCTCGCGGCCCGGGGCAAGGACATGCAGCGCGACGACTGGCATTCGGGCCGGCGCGACCCGGCCGACCTTGCCGCGCCGGAAGCGATCGGCGACTACGCCGCCCGCCGTGCGCTTTCCCGCCTGGGCGCGAGGAAACTCGGCACGCGCCAGTGCCAGGTGATGTTCGAGGCCCCGCTCGCCGCCATGCTGATGGGCAGTTTCGTCCATGCCGCCAGCGGCGGCAGCCTGTATCGCAAGACCAGCTTCCTCGCCGATTCGCTCGGCCGGCGCATCTTTCCCGACTGGATGCGCATCGAGGAACGCCCGCACCTGAGGAAGGGGCTGGCGTCGAGCCCCTTCGACGACGACGGCGTGGCCACGCGCGACCGCAGCGTCGTGCAGGACGGCGTCTTGCAGGGTTATTTCCTTTCCACCTACACGGCGCGCAAGCTCGCCATGCAGACCACCGGCAACGCCGGCGGCAGCCACAACCTGATCGTCGCGCCCAGCCCCGACGCCCCGGCGGACTTCGCCGGCCTGCTGCATCGGTTCGGCGCCGGCCTGCTGGTCACCGAGCTGCTCGGCCACGGCATCAACTACGTCACCGGCGACTATTCGCGCGGCGCGGCGGGCTATTGGGTCGAGAACGGCGAAATCGCCTACCCCGTGCACGAGATCACCATCGCCGGCAACCTGCGCGACATGTTCGCGGGCATCGCGGCCGTGGGGCGCGACACCGTCACGCGCGGCGCCCGCACGGTGGGCTCGATTGTGGTTAACCGCATGACCGTCGCGGGGAGCTGACTCTTTCATCCGCCGTCTTTCCGTGTAGCATCCGCCGAGCCTCCTGCCGTGGGCGTGTGCGCCGGCGGGGCGTCCCAAAAAACCACAACTAAGGAGAATCCAGATGAAACGCCGCAAGTTTCTGCAGAACGCCGCCGGCACGGGTATTGCCGGCATCCTCGCCGCCGGCGTCGCGCCGGCGGTGCATGCCCAGCAGGCCATCCGCTGGCGCCTTGCCTCCAGCTTTCCCAAGGCGCTCGACACCATCTACGGCGCGGCGGAAGTGTTCTCCCAGAAAGTCAGGGAAATGTCCGGCGGCCGTTTCGAGATCACCGTCCATGCCGCGGGCGAGCTGATGCCGGCCTTCGGCGTGCTCGACGGCGTGCAGCAGGGCACGGTCGAATGCACGCACACCGCGCCGTATTACTTCTTCGGCAAAGATCCGACCTTCGCGATGGGCACCGCGATTCCCTTCGGACTCAACTCGCGCCAGCTGACCGCCTGGATGTACCAGGGCAACGGCATCAAGCTGTTCCGCGAGTTCTATCGCGACTACAACATCGTCAATTTCCCCATGGGCAATACCGGCGCGCAGATGGGCGGCTGGTACCGCAAGGAGATCAAGTCGCTGGCCGACATCAGGGGACTGAAGATGCGCATCGGCGGCTTCGGCGGCGTCATCCTCGCCGGCATCGGCGGCGTGCCGCAGATGATTCCCGCCGGCGAGATCTACCAGGCGCTGGAAAAGGGCACCATCGACGCCACCGAATGGATCGGTCCCTACGACGACCAGAAGCTGGGCTTCTTCAAGGTGGCAAAGTTCTACGCCTACCCGGCCTGGTGGGAGGGGGGCGCCCAGCTGGATCTCTATGTCAATAACAAGGCCTACGACAGCCTGTCCCCGGAAAACAAGGCCATCGTCGAGTGCGCCGCAGCCAACGCCCACACCACCATGCAGGCCCGCTACGATGCCAGGAACCCGCAGGCGCTCAAGGAACTGGTCGCGGCCGGCACCAAGCTGTTCCGCCTGCCCAAGCCGGTGATGGATGCGGCCTTCAAGTTCGCCGAATCGCATTATGCCGACCTGTCGGCGAAGAATCCCCACTGGAAGAAGATTTACGGCGACTACGCCGCCTTCCGCAGGGATCAGAACATGTGGTTCCGCTTCTCCGAGGCCAGCTACGACAGCTACATGCAGTCGCAGAAACTCTGACTACTTGCCCTGGCCTTCCGCCGCAGGCGCTGCGCCCTCGCTCTGGGGTGCGGCGCCGTCGGTCGGCACGTCATACGGCCGATCGCCCCACTGGGGTCGATCGCCCCACTGGGGCTGGGTTTCGAGCCGAAGCTGCACTTCGTCCGGGTCGACCACCTTGGGTTTCTCGATACCACCGGTCACCAATTGCGGGAAGGCGATGATGACGGCCACCATCAGCAGCTGGATGACGATGAAGGCGATCGCTCCCTTGTAGATCTGCTCGGTCGTCACCGCCCCGATGCGGCGGCGGGTCACCGGGTCGACATAGGGCTGGCGGGCCGCCACGCTGCGCAGGTAAAACAGCGCGAAACCGAAAGGCGGCGTGAGGAAGGAAGTCTGCAGGTTCATCGCGATGAGCACGCCGAACCAGATCAGGTCGATGCCCATGTTCTCCGCCACCGGCGCCAGGATGGGCACGACGATGAAGGCGATCTCGAAGAAATCGATGAACATGCCCAGAATGAAGATCAGGACGTTGACGAAAATCAGAAAACCGATCTGACCGCCCGGCAGCTTGTCGAACAGGTGCTCGACGAAGATGTGGCCGTCCGCCGCGTTGAAGGTGAAGGCGAACACGGTGGAACCGACCAGGATGAACATCACGAAGACCGACAGCCGGGTGGTGTTGTCCAGCGCCTGCCTGAGCAGACCCCAGCTCAGGCGGTGCCGGGCGATCGCCATGAGGAGGGCGCCGATGGCCCCCATCGCGCCGCCCTCGGTGGGGGTGGCCAAGCCGAGGAAGATGGTGCCCAGCACGAGAAAGATCAGCACCAGCGGGGGAATCAGCGCGAAGGTGACACGCTCGGCGAGGACGGAAAGAAAATTCAGCTTCAACACGCGGTTGGCGACGGCAAGAGCGAGAGCGGCCAGACCGATGATCAACAGGGTGAAAATCGCCCGCTCGTCCAGCGGGGCCGCATCGGTGCGCTCGAACAGCGGGTTGATGATCGCGTCGTGATTGAGGAACCAAAGCAGGCCGCCTCCCCAGGCGATGGCCGAGAGAATCCACAGCGATGCCATCCCGCTGCTGCCGTCGGGCTCGCGGTAAATGCGCGCCTCCGGCGGCAGCGGCGGCACCCATTTCGGCTTGACGATCGCCACGATGACGACGAACAGGGCGTAGAGGCCGACCAGCATCGCCGCCGGCAAAAGCGCTCCGGCATACATGTCGCCCACCGAGCGGCCGAGCTGGTCGGCCATCACGATCAGCACCAGCGAGGGCGGGATGGCCTGCGCCAGCGTTCCCGAGGCGGTGATGACGCCCGTGGCGATGCTGCGGTTGTAACCGTAGCGCAGCATGATCGGCAGGGAGATCAGGCCCATCGAGATCACCGCGGCGGCGACCACTCCGGTGGTTGCCGCCAGCAGCGCGCCGACGAAGATGACGGCCAGGGCCAGTCCGCCGTGCAGGGGGCCGAAAACCTGGCCGACCGCTTCGAGCAGGTCTTCCGCCATGCCGCTGCGCTCGAGGATGATCCCCATCAGGGTGAAGAAGGGAATCGCCAGCAGCGTGTCGTTCTGCATGATGCCGAAGATCCGCAGCGGCAGCGCCTGGAACAGCGCGGGCGGGAACAGGCCCGCCTCCATGCCGAGAAAGCCGAAAAACAGCCCGGTCGCGGCGAGGGCGAACGCCACCGGGAAGCCGGTGAGCAGGAACAACAGCAGGCCGCCGAACATCAGCGGCACAAAGTTCTGCGCAATGAATTCCATCAGCGGGCTTCCTTATTGGCGGGCGCGGCGTGCTCTTCCGTTTCCTGGTGCGCTGCGACCTGGTGGTGGCCGAGAACGTCGGGCCCGGCGCCGGTCAGGAAGGCGACGCGCTTGACCAGCTCGGCTGCGCCCTGCAAGGCCAGCAGGGCGAAGCCGAGCGGAACCAGCAGATACAGCGGCCAGCGAATCAGGCCGCCGGCGTTCGAAGACATTTCGCCGCTCACCCAGGCGCCGACGAACAACGGCCAGGCAAGGACCGCCATCAGGTAGCACAGCGGGAACAGGAAGACGAGGATGCCGACGATATCGATCACATTGCGTGCCCGCGCCGACAGGCGGCCGGAGATGAAATCGATGCGCACATGGGCGTTCCTGAGCAGGACATAGCCGGCGCCCAGCATGAACACGGCGGAGAACAGGTACCACTGCGCTTCGAGCAGCGCGTTGGAACTGACATCGAGCGCCTTGCGCACGATCGCGTTGCCTGCGGAGATCACCACCGCGGCGAGGATCAGCCAGATCAGCACGGCGCCGATGCGCGCGTTCAGGCCATCGACCAGACGCGCAAATCGCAACAGGGAATTCATCGAAAGTTCTCCTCGCGGGGGGGGCGGTGCGGGCGGATGTCGCAGTGGGCGACCTTGCGCGGCACGGACCAGGCGGGATGTTATATGGCGCAAGGCGCCTTTGGCCAAGCCACTGTGGAAAACCGAAGGACAACATTCATTTCGCGCCCGAGCCAAAGCAACCCGCCCGCCTCTGCCCGGCGCGGTTGGCCGCGACAAGCTGCAGGCCGGCTAAAATGCGTCCTTCGCTCATCTTGACGGGATGCCTCCATGTTCAGCAAGAAAAATGACCTCGCCGCGGCCGACCCCGAACTGTTCGCCGCCATTCAGCGGGAAAACCGGCGCCAGGAAGATCACATCGAGCTGATCGCCTCGGAAAACTATGTCTCGTGGGCGGTCCTGGAGGCCCAGGGTTCCCAGCTCACCAACAAATATGCGGAAGGCTATCCCGGCAAGCGCTATTACGGCGGCTGCGAACATGTCGACGTCGTCGAACGGCTCGCCATCGACCGCGCCAAGCAACTATTCGGCGCCGACGCCGCCAACGTCCAGCCGCATTCCGGCTCGCAGGCCAACCAGGCCGTCTTCATGGCCTTCCTCAGGCCCGGCGACACCATCCTCGGCATGAACCTCGCGATGGGCGGCCACCTGACGCACGGCTCGCCGGTCAACATGTCCGGCAAGTGGTTCAAGGTCGTGCCCTACGGCCTCGACGCCGAGGAAGACATCGACTACGTCGCGCTGGAACAGCTGGCCAACGAGCACAAGCCCAAGCTGATCATCGCCGGCGCCTCGGCCTTCGCGCTGCGGATCGATTTCGAGCGTTTCGCCCGCATCGCCAAGGCGGTCGGCGCGACCTTCATGGTCGACATGGCCCACTACGCCGGCCTCGTTGCCGCCGGCCTGTACCCGAACCCGGTGCCGCACGCCGACGTGGTCACCTCGACCACCCACAAGACCCTGCGCGGCCCGCGCGGCGGCCTGATCCTGATGAAGGCGGAGCACGAAAAGGCGATCAACTCGGCGATCTTTCCCGGCCTGCAGGGCGGCCCGCTCGAGCACGTCATCGCCGCCAAGGCAGTAGCATTCAAGGAGGCGATGAGCCCCGAATTCAAGGCCTACCAGCAGCAGGTCATCGAGAACGCCCAGGCCATGGCGCGCGTGCTCAAGCAGCGCGGGCTGCGCATCGTTTCCGGGCGCACCGAGAGCCATGTTTTCCTGCTCGACCTGCAGGCGAAGGCCATCACCGGCAAGGATGCCGAAGCGGCGCTCGGCAAGGCGCACATCACCGTCAACAAGAATTCGATCCCCCACGACCCGCAGAAGCCCTTCGTCACCAGCGGCATCCGCATCGGCACGCCGGCGATGACGACGCGCGGCTTCGGCACGGGGGAAGCCGAACAGGTCGCCAACCTGGTCGCCGATGTGCTGGACGCGCCGAATGACGAAGCCGTCCTCGCCCGGGTGCGCGACGCGGTCGGGGCGCTGTGCCGGAAGTTCCCGGTCTACGTTGACTGAGCGGCGATGCGCTGCCCTTACTGCCGCGAGGACAACACGCAGGTCGTCGATACCCGCGAAAACGAGGACGGCGACACCGTCCGCCGGCGCCGGCGCTGCCTCGCCTGCGACAAGCGCTTCACCACCTACGAGCGGGTCGAGCTGCAGCTGCCGCTGGTCGTCAAGAAGAACGGCAGCCGCGTCGACTACGATCGGGAAAAGCTCAAGTCGAGCATGATGCTGGCGCTGCGCAAGCGGCCGGTCACGTCCGAAAGCGTCGAAAACGCGCTCGACCGCATCGAGGAAAAGCTCGTCCAGCTCGCCGAGCGCGAGGTCGCCTCCGACCGGGTCGGCGAGCTGGTGATGCGCGAGTTGAAGAAGCTCGACAAGGTCGCCTACATCCGCTTCGCCTCGGTGTATCGCAACTTCGAGGACGTCGACGAATTCTCCGAGGCGATCCGCGAGGTCAAGACGCCGCGCCGGCGCTCATCGACCAAGTGAGCTTCTCGGCCGCCGACCACGCCTTCATGGCCCGCGCGCTGCAGCTGGCGGCGCGCGGCCTGTTCACCGCCACGCCCAACCCGCGCGTCGGTTGCGTGCTGGTCCGCGATGGATCGATCATCGGCGAGGGCTGGCACGAAAAGGCCGGCGCCCCCCATGCCGAAATCAACGCGTTGAGGAACGTCGGCGCAGGGCCGTCCCAAGCCGACGTCCGCCCCCCTGTGGGGGGCAGCGAGCCGGATTTGCGAGCGTGGGGGGCCAATAATCTCGGCGCCGGCGGGACGGCACAAGCCGGAGCCGCCGCCAACATGGAGACGGCACATGGCGCCACGGCCTACGTCACGCTCGAGCCCTGCGGCCACCACGGCCGTACCCCGCCCTGCGCCGATGCGCTGATCGAGGCAGGCGTATCACGCGTCATCGTCGCCATGCAGGATCCAAACCCGCTCGTCGCCGGCCAGGGGCTGGCCAAACTGCGTGCCGCCGGCATCGCGGTCAACTGCGGACTGCTCGAAAACGAGGCGCGCGAGCTCAACATCGGCTTCGTCGCCCGCATGACGCGCGGCCGCCCGTGGCTGCGGCTGAAGATCGCCGCCAGCCTCGACGGCAAGACCGCGCTGGCCAACGGCCAGTCGCAGTGGATCACCGGCCCGGACGCCCGTCGCCATGCCCATGGCTGGCGCGCGCGCTCCTGCGCGCTGCTCACCGGCATCGGCACCGTGCGCGACGACAACCCGCGCCTGAACGTCCGCGATGGTGTGGGTGGCGATACGCCGCGCCAACCCTTGCGTGTCGTGGTCGACAGCCGGCTGGAAATCTCGCCCGCTGCGGCGATCCTCGCCGGGGGAAGCTGCCTGATCGCCTGCGCCGTCGATCATCCGGAAAAGGCCGCGCAACTGCGCGCGCTGGGCGCGGAAATCGTCGTGTTGCCGAATACGCAAGGCAAGGTCGACCTGCCGGCCCTGTTGCAGGAACTGGGCCGCCGCGGCATCAATGAGGTGATGGCCGAGGCCGGCCTCAAGCTCAACGGCTCGCTCCTGCGCGAAAACTGCGTCGACGAACTGCTGATCTACCAGGCGCCCGTACTGCTCGGCGACGGCGCGCGCGGGATGGCTGACTTCGGCAACCTGAGCGAATTGGCGGCGGCAAAGCGCCTGAAGATTGTCGAGTGCCGTCCCGTCGGCGCCGACTTTTTTATCCGGGCGCGCTTCGCCTAGAACAAACAGTGCAGCCCGGATCGCGCGGCACGGCGATGCCGCGCCACTCCATCGCCAGGCCGTCGAGCAGCAGCAGCCGGCCGGCCAGCGAATCGCCGCAGCCGATCACCAGCTTGAGCGCCTCGGCCGCCTGCACCGCGCCGACGATGCCGGTGAGCGGCGCGAACACGCCCATCACCGCACAGCGGATCTCCTCGACATCCGCCGACTCGGGAAACAGGCAGTGATAACAGGGGGCGTCGTCGCGGCGCGTGTCGAAGACCGCGATCTGGCCGTCGAAGCGGATCGCCGCGCCCGACACCAGCGGCTTGCGGAATTTCACGCAGGCGCGGTTGACGGCATGGCGCGTCGCGAAGTTGTCCGAGCAGTCGAGCACCACATCGGCCAGCGCGACCTCTTCTTCCAGGCGCGCGCCGGCCAGCC
>JAGXSN010000142.1 GCA_018333815.1 Sulfuritalea sp.
TGTGAGCGCTTCTTTCGTCAAGCGCACCTGAAGCGGCAGGAACGCGGCCACTCTGGACCTAGGTTCAGGATGCCGGCCAAACGGCACTGCGGGGAACCCTTTCCAACGGCCATCCGGTGTTCCGGATGGCCGTTGCATTTTGAATATCCGGAAGGGGTAAAGTGCGGGCTGGCAAACGCTGTCACGGTTCAAGTTTTTAAGAGCAAAGCCGCTAACAACACATTCAGCGATAGGGATTTTTAGGACGACATGCAGGCCAACCCAGGACAGCACGCCCCCCCGGCGGACGGCGCCCGGACGGACGGCCGCGAGCGCCTGCACGATCCTTTGCTCGAATGCCTCCATATCCTGACCCGGCTGCATGGTTCGCCGCAGTCGCGCGAGGCGCTCGTCGCCGGCCTGCCGCTGGTCGATCATCGGCTGACGCCCTCCCTGTTCGGACGCGCCGCCAAGCGCGCCGGCATGGCCAGCAAGCTGATGCGCCGCGAACTGGCCGACATCGAGCCGGCACTGCTGCCGGTCGTCCTGCTGCTGAACGACGCCGAGGCCTGCCTGCTGGTCGGCTGGCAGGATGACGGCAACACCGCGCAGGTGATCTTTCCGGAACTGGGCGAGGCGGCCACCACCCTGCCCCGCGCCGAGCTGCAATCCCGTTACGCGGGCACGGTGATCTTCGCCCGGCCGGAATTCCGCTTCGACCGCCGCGCGCCGGAAGTTGGCCGGGTGGCGCGCCGGCACTGGTTCTGGGGCGCGCTCGCCGAAAACCTGCCCGTCTATCGCGATGTCCTGCTGGCGGCCGGATTGATCAATGTCTTCGCGCTGGCCATGCCGCTGTTCATCATGAACGTGTATGACCGCGTCGTACCCAACCAGGCGGTGGAAACGCTCTGGATGCTCGCCATCGGCCTCTGTTTCGTGCTGTTCTTCGATTTCGCGCTGCGCATGATGCGCGGCTATTTCATCGATCTCGCCGGCAAGCGCATCGACGTCGACCTGTCGGCGCGCATCATGGAGCGCGTGCTCGGCATCCGCATGGAGAACCGCCCCGTCTCGGCGGGCTCCTTCGCGGCCAACCTGCGTTCCTTCGAGACCGTGCGCGACTTCATCACCTCGGCGACGGTCACCGCGCTGGTCGACCTGCCTTTTGCCCTGCTCTTCATCGTCGTGATGGCCTGGATCGACATCCCGATGTTCATTCCCGTGGTGGCCGGCATGCTGCTGGTGGTCGGCTATGCCTGGCTGGTGCAGGCCAAGATGCACGATCTCGCCGAGACCACCTACCGCGCCGGCGCCATGCGCAATGCCAATCTCGTCGAGAGCCTGGTCGGCCTCGAAACTGTCAAGGCCCTGGGCGCCGAGAGCGTCATGCAGCGCAAGTGGGAACGCAGCGCGATCTTTCTCGCCCGCGTATCGAACCAGTTGCGCCTGCTGGCGGCCACCACGATCAACAGCGCGGCCTGGATGCAACAATTGGTGTCGCTGACCATCATCGTCCTCGGCGTCTATCGCATCGGTGCGGCCGAGTTGTCGATGGGCGGCCTGATCGCCTGCACCATGCTCGGCGCGCGCGCCATGGCGCCGTTCGGACAGGTGGCGGGACTGCTGACGCAGTATCACAATGCCACGACGGCGCTGACCTCGCTCAACGAGATCATGGGCAAGGAAGCGGAGCGCGACGCGGCGACCAACTTCGTCAGTCGCCCGGTCTTCAAGGGTGAAATCGATTTCAAGGATGTCGCATTCGCCTATCCCGGTGGCAACGGCGAGGCCTTGCGCAAGGTGTCCTTCCACATCAAGCAGGGCGAGCATGTCGCCCTGCTCGGCCGGGTAGGCTCGGGCAAGTCGACCCTGCTGCGCATGATCCTCGGCCTCTACCAGCCGCAAGGCGGGACCATCCGCATCGACGGCGTGGACATCCGCCAGCTCGACCCGACGCAACTGCGCCGCAACATCGGCTACGTGGGGCAGGACTGCACCCTCTTCTTCGGCAGCCTCAAGGAAAACATTCTCCTCGCCGCGCCGCATCTGGACGATGCCGACCTGCTGGCGGCGGCGGCGGTGGCCGGCCTTGCCGACATGGTCAATGCCCATCCGCGCGGCTTCGACATGGTCGTCGGCGAACGGGGCGAATCGCTCTCCGGCGGCCAGCGCCAGGGCGTGGCGATTGCCCGCGCCGTCGTGCATAACCCACCGATCCTGCTGATGGACGAACCAACCGGCTCCATGGATCACTCCAGCGAGGAGACCATCAAGTGCAACCTGCAGGAGTTCGCCGCCGGCAAGACCATGCTGATCGTCACCCATCGCACCACCTTGCTGGACCTCGTCGACCGCATCATCGTCGTCGATAACGGCAAGATCGTCGCCGACGGGCCGAAGGCGCGCGTCATCGAGGCCCTGCGCCAGGGCCGGATCGGGAAGTCATCATGAGCGCACGTCCGCCCGGCAACGCCACGTCCGCAGCCCTGCCGCGGCCCCCCGGCCCGCCGAAGCCGCAAAAGCGTTCCGCGGCCTTCATCGACCGCCTGTTCGCGCGCTGGGTGCCGGAGCGCAACGACGAGGACCTCGACTGGGTCTGCGATGCCGAATGGGCGCGTCTGCAGCAGGAGCCGCTGCGCGCCCGCGCCATCTTGCGCGCGGTCGGTGTGATCCTGCTGGTGCTGCTGGTCTGGGCGGCGCTTGCCGAGGTGGACGAGGTGACGCGCGGCACCGGCAAGGTCATCCCCTCCAGCCAGTTGCAGGTCATCCAGTCGGTCGATGGCGGCATCGTTTCGGAGATTCTTGTCCGCGAGGGGCAGGTGGTCGAGAAGGATCAGCTGCTGCTCAAGATCGACGAGACCCGCTTCGTTTCCTCGCTGCGCGAGAACCGCGCCGAATACATCTCGCTGATCGCCAAGGCAGCGCGGCTGACGGCGCTCGCCGAAGGCAAGCCGTTTGCCTTGCCGCTCGAAGTCCAGGGCGAATTCCCGCAAATCGCCGCGCAGGAGCGCAGCCTCTACGATTCCCGTCGCATGGAGCTCGAAGCCCAAGTCGGCATAGCCCGCCAGCAATTGGCGCAGCGCAACCAGGAATCGGTCGAAGTGCGCGCCCGCCGCGATGCCGCCGCGCTGGGCTTCGACCTGACGCAACGCGAATTGAGCGCCACCAAGCCCCTGCTCGGCTCGGGCGCCGTCTCCGAAGTCGAGATCCTGCGGCTCGAACGCGACGTCAACCGCTATCGCGGCGAACGCGACCAGGCCGCCGCGCAGATCAACCGCATCCAGGCCGCCATCGCCGAGGCTTCACGCAAGATCGAGGAGGTCGAACTCAACTTCCGCAACGAGGCACGCACTCAGTTGGCCGACGTTTCCGCCCGGATCAACTCGCTCACCGAAACCCGCGCGACCCTCACCGACCGGGTCAAGCACTCCAACGTCAAATCGCCGGTGCGGGGCACCGTCAATCGCCTGCTCTTCAACACGGTCGGCGGCGTGGTCCAGCCGGGCAATCCGATCATCGAAATCGTGCCGCTCGAGGACGCCCTGCTGATCGAGGCGAACATCCAGCCCAAGGACATTGCCTTCCTGCGTCCGGGTCAGGAGGCCGTCGTGCGCTTCACTGCCTATGATTTTGCCATCTACGGCAGCCTCGATGCGGTGCTCGATCACATCGGCGCCGACACCGTCACCGACGAGAAAGGCAACGTCTTCTACATCTGCCGCGTGCGTACCCTCAAGCCGAGCCTCGGCGAGAATCTGCCGATCATGCCCGGCATGGTTGCCGAGGTCGATATCAAGACGGGCAAGAAGAGCATCCTCTCCTATTTGCTGAAACCGGTGCTGCGCGCCAGGACGCACGCATTGACGGAAAGGTAGCCGCCGGCACGATGAAACGGCACATCTTCCTGACCCGCCGCGAGGTGCATTTGCCGGAGTGGCGCACTGCCTTCCCGGCCATGGAGGCCCGCCCCCATGCGGCCGCGGATGAAAGGCTGGCCCCGCCCGGCGGCGCGTTGCTCTGGCTGCACGTCGACAACAACGTCAAGAACCCGGAGGCCCTGGTCGAGTCGATCCGCAAAGCCACACCGGGTTGCGCGGTGGTCGTCCTGTCCAACGTGCCGCATGACGATGAAGGCCTGGCGGTGCTGGAAGCCGGCGCCGCGGGCTATACCGGCGCGCTGGCGGTCGCCGCGGTGCTGCGCAACATCGAAGCCGTCATCGCAAACGGCGGCCTGTGGGTGGGCCCGGATTTGCTGCAGCGCCTGCTGGTCGCGCTGGGCCGGCACGCCGGGCGGTCTGCGCGGGGCGCAGCCCGGCTGGACCGGCTCAGCCCGCGCGAAAGCGAGGTGGCGCGGGCCGTCGCGGCCGGCGCCACCAACAAGGAAATCGCCCGGAAGCTGGCCATCACCGAACGCACCGTCAAGGCCCACCTCAGCCAGGTCTTCGCGATCCTGAAGGTGCGCGACCGGCTGCAGCTGGCGATCTACCTCAACGGGCTGCCGAAAGAGGCGCAAAGCCGGATCCTGCATTGATCCGGCAGCCGCCCGGCCACTTGTCCACCAGGACAATAGGCAAACAATTTTCGCGCGCCTATAAAGGCAGCACGGAAAAACCTTATCGCCTCTCGCGAGGCTCCATCATCGAAGGAGTGAAGTCATGGCCGCAGCCGCAACCGTCGTATCCGTGCAAGGTGAAGCCTTTGCCCGCAGTGCCGATGGCAGCATGAGAAGGCTTGCCAGCGGCGACAGCATTCGGGAGGGCGAAGTCGTCATGACTTCCGCAGGTGCCCAGGTCAGCCTGAGGAGCGCCGACGGCCAGATGATCGTCGTCAATGCGCAGGAGTCCTTCAAGTTCGGTCCCGAGGCCAGCCAGGCCACCGCTCCCGACGCGGGCGAAGCGGCCATCCTGGCCGGCACGGCCGCGCCGGCCGTCATCGCGCCGCAGGCGGCGGACGCCCTCGACATCGAGCAGTTGCTCGAACAGGAAGCCGCGGCGGCCATCCTGGCCGGCGGCGGCGAAAACGGCGGCAACAGCTTTGTCCGCCTGCTGCGCATCACCGAGGAAACCACCCCGCTGGCCTACGAATTCCCGACCGCGGCACCCGGCGAGATCCTGCCGTTCAATGGCGTGGGCGGGGCGGAAGAAGAAAAACCCATTGCCATTACGCTGTCCGACAGCCTGGAAGCCGAGGAAGAGTCGGTGCCTAGCGGGGAAGATTCGGTGATTGGCAACGATGAACCGGAAGGCGGCAGCCATGTTCAATCTGGCGCGGTCGACTGGCCCAGCGGGAGCGGCACGCTGACGGCAGTTAGCGTTGTGGCCGGCGGAGTAACGTACTTCGCCACGGTAAGCGAGGGCGGTATCACCGTATATTTTGACGAAAACGGCGCCCCCATCGCCGAAGATGAAGAGACTTCGCCGGCGGCGCAATTGACCATCCATCCGGATGGCACATATACGTTCGAAGTGCTGGGCGCCTTCAACCATGCGCCCGTGCAAGGCGAGAATCTTCTGGCTCTGCCGACAGTGGTATTGCAGGGGACGGGCAGCGATGGCACCAGCGTTACCTTGAACCTCAGTTTGAGCGTGCAGGATGACGTGCCGATCTGGCAGAGCGACGAGGGTGGCATCTCCGCACAAGTGACCGAGTCGGCGATGGCCTATGAAGACGGCGATCTGTCGCAAGGCAACCAGACCGGAGGCATCTCAACCGGCTATTTCGCAGAACTGGCATCCTCGGGTTCTGGAAACCAGTCCTCCATCGAAACTTTCCTGGGGGTGGCTTTGGGTGGCCTATCCCCGTTGGCGACAAGCGGCAGCGGTCACGACAACGCCACAAACGGCTCGGCCATGAAGACGACGCTGGATGTGACTGCCGGCGACGAGATCAGCTTCAGCTGGGCGTTCGACGCCGACGATTACCTCAGCTACAACGCTTTTGCCTTCGTCACGATCAACGGCACACCGATCGAACTGGCCGACATTTCCCAAGTCGGCAGCTATGGGGCCACTTCCTGGGCAAGCTTTACCTACACCGCGACCAGCACGGGGCCGCTGACGATCGGTTTCGGCGTGATGAACACCGGCGATGATGGTGTGAATTCCTATCTGCTGGTCGATCAGCTTCGGGTCAATGGCGTGACAGTCGCCAATGGCGACTTTGAAAGCGGCGATTTCTCGAACTGGCAGATTCTGGGAACCGTAAATCCGGTGACCTACCACGACGAAATTGGCATGGCAACTGTCAGTGATGAAGCTTCGGGCATGTCTGGTTCTCTGGCCGGTCTGGTTGCCTTCGGCGCCGACGGCCCCGGCGAGTTCGGCTTGCTGACCGATACCTCTTCGCTGCCGACGCTCTATTCAAAGGGTGAAATGGTCGGTTATACCGTCGCAGGCGATACCCTGACCGCGACGGCCGGTGCGGGCGAGGACACGCGCGTGGTTTTCACGCTGACCGTCAATGAGAACGGCTCCTGGCATTTCGACCTGACCGACCAGCTCGATCACGTTCCGGGCGGTGGCCAGAATAACGCCCTAGTGACGGGCGAAGATGGCGAGGGCGGCTTCAGCAGCGTGCCCAGCATCGATTTTTCGTCGCTGATCCGGGTAACCGATGGTGATGACGACGTGCTCGCCGGCGCGTCTGCCGGCTCCTTCACGATCACGGTGCAGGATGACGTGCCGCTCCTCGATGTCGGCCTCGCCGACGATGGCGAGGAGTTGACCCTGACGACGCAGGATGCCGACACGATCGGCGCTGCTTACGATACCGCCAGCGCATCCTTTGCCGGTTTCTTTGCGCTGAACGCCAGCGTGGGCGCCGACGAGCCGGGGACCGATCCGGCGCTGGCCTTCAGCCTGTCGATTGGCGAAATTGCCGACACCGGTCTGACCAGCGAGGGTAACCCCATTACGCTGGCGATGGACGGTAACGACATTGTCGGGAGCGCCACCGTGGGGACGGGTGAAGATGCGATCACCACCCCGATCTTCCGCATCAGCGTGGATGAGGCGACCGGCATCGTGACCCTGACCCAATACGCCCAGCTCGATCACGTCGGGGAAGGCGAGGATGGCGATGCGACCAACAACAGCGCCAGCTTCCTCGGCCTGCCCGAGGGCTCCATCCTCCTGACCGCTGCCGCCGCGATCACCGATGCCGACGGCGATACCGCCACCGACAGTCAGGATCTGGATATCAGCGGCGCATTCGGCTTCAACGACGACGTGCCGACGGTGGACGCCAATGCCGTCGTCCAACTGGACGACGAAGGCCTGGAGGATGGCATCCCGGGCGGTCTGGACGATGTGGCGGACGAAGCAATCACCTTCAGCGGCACACTGGCCCACGCCTTCGGCGCGGACGGCCCCGGCAGCGTCGACTTCGCCTCGATGGACGGCCAGACCGGCATGGTGGGCATCGAGGAAGTCACTTATGCCTGGGACGATGAAACCAGCACGCTGACGGCGACTGGGCCGCGCGGCGACTTGTTCATGGTCGAGATCACCGATCCGGCCACGGGCGCCTACACGGTGACCCTGCTGGACAATGTGCTGCACGATTTCGAAAACGAGGTATCCGAGGAAAACAATGCCCGTGTCGAACTCACCTACACCGTGACGGACGGCGACGGCGATGCGGTGAAAGGCAGCCTGAACCTCGACTTCGACGACGACATGCCGAAAGCAACCCAGAACGAGGTTTGGGTCAAGTTGCCGGTGGCCGAGGCGATCAACGTCAATGGCCTGGCGGCAGGATGGGTCGCGCCCTTCGATTCCAATGTGGATACCACTTACAACACGGATGGCGACAGCTACTTCGAAAAGATCGACTGGGGAACCGATAACGGCAGGTCCAGTTACGAGTTTGCCGACAATGCCGCGCTGGTCGGCACCGGTGGCATGAGTGTCGGCTCGACATTTCAGTTGGGCACCTTCACGCACAACAACTTCCCGATCTCCATGGGCACGGCAATCTCGGCCGCCCGTTTGCAGGTGGCCTTCAATCTGGTGATCGGCGGGCAAGTGGTGCCTATCGACCACACCATCGAGTTCGACCACAACGAAACATCCAACACCGGCGACCCGCTCGCGTCTCGCGACATCGTCACGATCCTCAACGGCACCGGGCAGCTTCTCGTATCCGTCGGGGGCCGGAATTACAGCTTGTCATTCGAGTTCGATGGCGGGCTTTCGCAGATCAAGACGGACGAAAATGCTTCGACCTCGGTTCCGCTGTATGCCGCGCTGACAGCGCCCGAAATCGATTTGCCGCAACTGGAAGGTGCGATCGGGCTGGCTTTTGGCGCGGATGGTCCGCACGCAACGGGCAGCCTGGTCTGGGTGGACGCCGATCAGGACGGAATCATCGAAGGGGACTACGGCACGCTGACGGTCGATGCCGAGGGTGGTTACATCTACACGGTGAATGAGTATGACCCCGCAGAAGTCGCGAAGGGCGAGCAGTTCCAGGACCAATTCACCTATGTCCTGACGGACGCCGACGGGGACGCCGTGGAATCCACGCTGACCTTCAATCTGGTCGGCATGGGCGCCGCCGACAGCATCCTTTCCGGCGGCGCGGGCGACGATATCCTGATCGGCGGCGCGGGCGACGATATCCTGATCGGCGGCGCGGGCAGCGATACGCTCGCGGGTGGCCTCGGCGCCGACACCTTTGTCTGGCGACTGGCGGACGTGGGCGACGGCAGCGCGCCGGCGCCGCACGACGTGGTGACCGACTTCAGCGTGGCGGAAGGCGATGTGCTCGACCTGTCCTCCGTGCTGAGCGATAGCGACATCACTGTGATTGCAATCGACAGCGACGGCAAGCTCGGGCTGCAGGTCGTCGATGCCGCCGATGAAAGCAGGGTCTATCAGGAGATTACGGTGGAAAGCATCGCCTTCGGCACGAGCGAAGCGGATACCATCCTCAACAACCTGAAGGATCACGGCACGAGCAACAGTTGATCCGGTACGGTTGCGGTTTCGACAGGCGCCCGCGTGCGCCTTTGCCATGGAAAGTCGGCGCTGGCGGGACGGCACGTGCTGGATTAAGCTGCCGGGCAATCGCTGATTCAGGAGAGAGGAATGCCGGACGTTCAACGCAACGAAGACGAAGCGCCGGACGCGCTGGAGCGCCTGGCGGAATCGGACCAGGCGCTGGTGCGGGTTCTGGAGGATCTGATCGAGACCCTGACCGGCAAAGGCCTGATCCAGTTCACCGACCTGCCCGATGCCGCCCAGGCGAAATTGCTGCAGCGCCGTACGCTGCGCCGCTCGGTGAATGCGCTCAACCTGATCGAGGACGACGATCGGAAATTGATCTGATCCGGCCGATCAACCGGGTTCCCGCACGGCCGGGCCGGTGACGGCATCGAAGCCGAGGGCGGCGAGAGCGTCGAGTTCACGCTGGTTTTGGACGCCGACGCCGATGACCAGGGTGCCGATGCCGTGCACCATCTTGCACAGTCCGCCGAGAAATTCGCGGTTGCCCTCGTTCCGGTCGATGTCCCGCACGAAGCTGGTATCGACCTTCACATAATCGACGCCGAGGTCGGCGAACTTGTCGACCTCGGCCAGCTTGCGTCCGAAATTCTCGATGCCCACCTTGCAGCCTTGCGCCTTGAGCGCGCGGCAAAGTTCGTTGAAGGCGTCGAAGTGGCTGACCGCCGCGGCTTCGGGCACTTCCACCCACAAGCGCTGGCACAGTTCGCCCTGCCTCCTGAGCTGGTCGATGAACGCCTTGCGGAAGTCGCGGTCGGCGCAGGTGTCGGCCGCCAGGTTGATCGCGAGATGGCCGGTTTGCTTGTTCAAGGCGTCCAGCGCCAGCTTGATCACGCCCTGGTCGATGGGGGCGGTCAGCCCGAGGCGCACGGCGTAGGGCATGAAGTCGCCGGCCGGCCGCCACGGGCCGTCCAGCTCGGTTTGCAGCCGGATGACGCCTTCGCGGTGCATCAGCACCGCGCCCCGGGTGGCGACGACCGGGAAGTTCTCCAGCTTGATGCGGTCTTCCCGGAGCGCCGTCGCGATGAGTTCGCGCCAAGTTTCGGCCGGCAGCGCGGCGATGCCGGCGGCGTCGCCTTCATGCACGATCACGCTGTTGGCGCCCTGGGCTTCGGCCCGGGCGAGCAGCTGGTCGCATCCGGCGAGCAGCTTGTCCAGGGCGTCGCCGCGTCGGTAGCGGGCGGCGCCGATGTAAAACATGTCCTCGATCCCGGCATGGCGCTCCTTGCACAACCGGGCCATCGCCTCGGCCAGCTGGCCGGCCAGCTGGCCGACCTCGTGCTGGTTTTGCGCGAGCAGGGCGAAGTCGGGGCCGTTCAGGCGCGCCGGCATCCATTTGACGTGGCCGCTGCAGAGGTTCTTGAGGACGTCGCCGATGGCGCGCATCAACTGGTCGGTTGCGCTGCGGCCGAGCTGACGGTGGATCTCGGCAAGATCCTTGAGGCGCAGCAGCACGAAGGCGCCATGGGGCGCGGACTCGTCGCTTTCCAGCGCCTCGCGCACGCGGCTCATGAAATAGTCCCGATTGGGCAGGCCGCTGACGGCATCGTAATTGTGCTGCTTGCGCAGGGCGTCGAGGCGGGCGGCTTCCTCCGCGAACATCTGCTTGACGCGGGCCACCATGCCGTTCATGGCGGCAACGACGCTTTGCAGTTCCGGCGTCCCGGGTTCCGGCACGCTGATGAAGCGGCGTTCGGCAATGGCGTTTGCCTGCGCCACGACCTGGTCGAGCGGCCGGGTGATCAGGCGCAGCATCAGGGTGGCGAGCACGCCGGCCAGGATGCCGCCGGCGAGGAACCAGCCGATCAGTTCCAGCGTGCCGCGCCAGAGATCCTGATAGGCGAACCGGCTGTGGCTGGCGAGCGAGATGCTGCCATATTGCTTCCAGCCGTCCGTGATGTGCGCCACGCCGGGAGCGACGCGGATCGGCAACAGACGTACGAACCATGCGGGCGCGCCCGGATCGAGGTCGGCGGCGGCGATCCGTTCGACGATCACCCTGCCGGCGGGATCGGTGAGCCGAATCTCCTGATAGTGGCCGTTGTCGAACAGCGCCGCCAGCAGCAGCTCCATCGTCACCGGATCCTTGTCGGTCTGCTGAGACATCGAGAGGGCGAGCGCGGTGGCGTTGTCCTTGTTCTTGATGAAGAGCTGCTTTTCAAGGTAGCCGCGCGCGGTCAGCGTATTGACCAGCAGACTGCCGACGAAGGCGGCCAGCGTCAGGCCGATGATGGTGAGCCAGATGCGTCTGAAGAGGGACATGGCGTTCATTGCTCCGGAAGTTGAATGGTAAGGCCCCTATGGTTCATTCGTTCATTCGTTCATGCGTTCATTCGTAGCCTTCGGCCCGCATGCGGGCGATCAGGTCGCGCCAGCGGGAAAGCCTGGCGGTGGAACTGCCGGCATCCTTCCTTTCGGCCGCGCCGGCGCCGGTCCACAAGCCCTCGCTGTTGAAACTGAAGATGGGCATCAGGTCGCCGCGCCGCGAGGCGGGGCGCACTTCGGTGATCAGGTTGTCGAGGATGAGCGGCTCTCCGGTCGGCTCCTCGTAATAGGCCAGCACCATGTGCGCCTGGGTGATCTCGCTGCGCGGACCGCCGATACGCGCCCTGACATAGGTGATGCGCAGGCTTTCGAGCGGCACGCCGAGGCTGCGCAAGGAAAAATATTTGGCGATGGAAAAATCCTCGCAATCGCCGATGCCGCGGCCCATGAATTCGAGCGGCGTCGCCCAGTAGTCGTTGACGCCCCAGATGGCCTGATCCTCGCCGAACTGGATTCTGCGGTTGAAGAATTCATTGACCCGCCGGACCTTGTCCGCTTCACTGAGCGACTGGGCGGACAGCATCATCTCCTGCCAGGCCACCACGACCTGCACGGCGCGCTCCCCGTAGCGGGCCTGGGCGAGCTGCAGCATCCGGTCGTAGCCCGGCGCGGCCGCCACCCAGACGGCGAAAAGCAGCACAGCCGTCAGTCCGGCGATCCAGCGCGTTATTGTCAAGAAGATACAAAGGGACACGACGGGACGACCATTGCGGTTCAGGATTGTTGAATTGTTTACTCTTTGGTCGTATGCTAGGCCGCAAGCATAAATCGGCGGCAAAAGCTGCAAAAAAATTTAGGCAGGCAAAACACTTCGGGGAGCAACAACGTGAAAAACATGCGCAGCAACAGTGTCGCCATCGCCATTATGTCCTGTTTGGCGACATGGAGCTCATCGGGCTTGGCTTATGACCTGAAGGAAGCCGCACAGGAAGCCGCTTTGCGCAACCCCGAAGTCGTCTCGAAATGGCACGCTTTCCGCGAGGCGAGCCAGAGTATCGATGTCGCCCGGGGCGGCTACTTTCCGAAAGTCGATCTGAGCACCGGCGTCAAGCGCGAACACCTCGACGAGGCGGGCGCCGCAGGCCGGGATGTCAGCTATACAACGCGGGGAACTTCCCTGTTTCTGAACCAGATGATCTTCGACGGCTTTGCGACGAAGAGCGCAGTCGAGCGTCTCAGCTATGCGCAACGCGTGCGCTACTTCGAAATGCTCGACAAGACCGCGGAAACAGTGCTCGAAGCGGTCCGGGCCTACAACGACGTGTTGCGCTATCGCAAGCTCGCCCAGCTGGCCGAGGAAAACTACATACAGCACCGCGCCATCCACGAGCAAATTTCCCGGCGCGTCAAGGCCGGAGTAGGCCGTCAGGTCGATCTGGAGCAGGCGGGGGGTCGTCTGGCCCTGGCCGAGTCGAACCTGCTGGTCGAAACCAGCAACCTGCATGATGTCAGCGCGCGCTTCCAGCGCATCGTCGGCAAGGCGCCGCCCGCCGCCATCCGCGAACCCGCCCTGCTGAACAAGGAAATCCCCAAGACCAAGGCCGAGGCGGTGACGATCGCCTACCAGAACAACCCGACCCTGCTGGCCGCCCAGGAGAACATCGTGGCGGCCACCGCCGAGGCGCGCGGCACCAACGCGGCCTTCATGCCCAAGCTGTACTTCCAGGCCCGCCACGATCTGGGCCACAGGGTCGATGGCATCGATAACCCGCCCGACAGCTCGCTGACCAGTTATGGCCTGGTGCTGAACATGAACCTGTTCAATGGCGGCTCCGACCGTGCGAAAAAGCGCCAGTACGCCGAGCGCGTGAACATCGCCAAGGATTTGCGCGACAAGGCCTGTGTCGATATTCGCCAGGGCGTCAGCATCGGTTTCAACGACCTCAAGAAGCTGGCTGAACAGATTGAATACCTCGACCAGCACCAGCTCTCCTCCGAAAAAGCCCGCGACGCCTACCGCAAGCAGTTCGACATCGGTCAGCGCACCCTGCTCGACCTGCTCGATACGGAGAACGAATTGTTCCAGGCGCGGCGCGCCTACCGGAATGCCCTGCACGACCAGTTCTTCGCCCATGCCCGCACGCAGGCCGGCATGGGCAGGCTGTTGCAGCAGATGGGTCTGCAGCATCTCGAAGCCGAAGGGCTGGCGAAACAGGAAGAGGTTGCCGACTTCGATCCGCTGGCGAAGTGTCCGCCCGAAGGCGATCTGAGCGTGACGCTGGACAAGGACAAGATTTTCGCCGATGCGCTGAAAGCGCGGCCCGAGCTGCTGCCGCCCCATCTGCCGGCAGCGCCCGCGCCCGCCTCCGCGAAGGTTCCTGCGAAGAAGTAAGCAGGCACGACAAGGCGCAAGGCGGCGGCACCGACTTTTTCAGTGCGACTCAGCCGCCTTGCAGGCGCCCTCGATAACGGCATCCGAGAGGTAGTAGCCGGCACGCTTCAAGTCCCGCAGGGTCGAGCGCAGATCGTTCAGCAGACCGCGCCGACCACTCGGTCATCTCCTCGTCGGTCATATCGACGACGGGCACGCCGTCCCGACTCGCGGCCAACAGGAACTCGACGCGACCCATGCCGGCCAACCGCCCAGCCTTGCCGGAAGAAATGCGGCCCTGCTCGAAGAGCTTCAGCGCCAGCAGATAGCGCGCTTCGTCGGGAAAGTTGCTCGCCAGCTTGCGGCTTGCAGGCGGCTATACCGTGTCGGGTGCTCCACCACGCCAGAGGCTGCGCCACCGGCTTTGTCGCTCCTGCTATTGCCGTCTCGCCAGCGCCGACTTCGGCAGGCCACCGAAGGGATCGCCCAGTGAGCCTCCATGCCGCTAAACTTACCATGTCATTTGGAAATCACGCCGCCGCGAGCAAAAGGACTCTACAACGATGAACACCAAGCAACTGCCGACGCTGGGGGCTAAGTCCTTCGAGGCTATCAAGCAGACCAATGAACATGGCGCTGAATACTGGAGCGCCCGCGACCTGCAAACTCTCCTCGGCTACAGTCAGTGGCGGCGCTTCGAGCAGGCCATCGAGCGAGCGATAACCTCTTGTGAGAAATCGGAAAATCCCCCCGGCTACCATTTTGCCGGTGCCGGCAAAATGGTTGACCTTGGGTCGGGCAGCCAACGGACCGTGGAGGATTATCAGCTTTCCCGTTTCGCCTGCTACCTCATTGCCCAGAACGGCGACCCGCGCAAGCCGGAAATCGCACAGGCTCAGAAATATTTTGCTGTCCAAGCCCGCCGCCAGGAACTCAACGATCAGGCCGCCGCCGACATCGAGCGGCTGGAACTGCGCAAGCAGACTGCCGAAGAATTCAAGGCCCTCTCCGGTGCGGCACAGGATGCCGGTGTGCAAAGCAAAATGTTCGGCGTCTTCCACGACGCCGGTTACAAGGGTCTCTATGGTGGCCTGGGCCGCGATGCGATCAAGCGGCGCAAGGCCATCCCGGAAAAAGACAATCTGCTCGACCGCATGAACGCCACCGAACTGGCCGCCAACCAGTTCCGCATGACCCAGACCCGCGACAAGCTGGCGCGCGATGGCGTGCGCAATCAGGCCCAGGCCATCCAGACCCACGAGCAGGTCGGCAAGGAAGTGCGCGATGCCATCAAGCGTATCGGCGGCACGCCGCCAGAGAGCATCCCGCCCGCCGAGCACATCAAGGAAGTCGAGAAGCGCCTGAAGTCAGCGACGCCGAAGCTCGAACTGGATAAACGTGAGGCCAGCGGGCTGCTGGGCGATACGAAACCGGAAACGAAGGCATGACCAAAAAACAGAAACCCGAACTCACTGGATCGGCAAGGAAACCCGCCCCAAGCCAGAGCCGCGCATCCTGCTGGAAGACCCGGCGCGGAGTCACCACGCCAAGCGCCGTCCCACCAGCGCCGACTTGTTCGACAACCGGCTGATCTTCGGCAACAACCTGCTGGCACTCTGTATTTTGTTCGCCTGCCGCTGAGAGAGAATGTTTATGCGCTACTGGCTGATGAAAAGCGAGCCGTCCGTGGTCGGCATCGACCACGTGCTGGCGATGCCGGACCGGACCGTGGACTGGTGGGGGGTGCGCAACTACCAGGCGCGCAATTTCATGCGCGACCAGATGCGGGTGGGCGACGGCGTGTTCTTCTATCACTCCAACTGCAAGCAGCCGGGCATCGCCGGGCTGGCCGAGGTAGTCAAGCTGGCCTATCCGGACCGCATGCAGTTCGATCCCGCCAGCCCCTACTACGACCCGAAGTCCACCCCGGAGAATCCGCGCTGGGTGAATGTCGATGTGCGCATCGTGAGGAAAACCCGGCTGGTCGGCCTCGACGAACTGCGCGCACATCCGGAACTCGCGAACATGCGCGTACTCCAGCGCGGCAACCGGCTGTCGATCACGCCGGTCGATCCGGCAGAGTGGGACTTCATCGTCCGGGAGCTGCTCAAATGACGCTCTGGCTGATCGGTTATGTCGTGCTCGGCGCCGTGGCCGGTTTCTTCGCCGGCCTGCTCGGCGTCGGCGGCGGCGCGATCATGGTGCCGGTGCTGGCGCTGATGTTCGCCGCGCAGGGATTTCCCGAAACCCACCTGATGCACCTCGCGCTCGGCACTTCGATGGCGGCGATCATTTTCACCTCGATCTCCAGCCTGCGCGCGCACCATGGCCACGGCGCCGTGCGCTGGCCGATCGTGCGCGTCATCGCGCCGGGCATCATGATCGGCACCTTCGCCGGCGCGCAGCTCGCGAGCATCGTCCCGACCCGTCCGCTGGCGATCTTCTTCGCCGTGTTCATGAGCTATGTCGCCTTCCAGATGTTGACGAACATCAAGCCGAAGCCCGCGCGCCAGCTGCCCGGGACGTTCGGCATGTTCGTCGTCGGCAGCGGCATCGGCGCCGTTTCGGCGCTGGTCGCCATCGGCGGCGGCTCGCTGTCGGTGCCGTTCATGACCTGGTGCAACGTCAAGATGCACGAAGCGATCGGCACCTCGGCGGCGATCGGTTTCCCGATCGCGGTCGCCGGCACCCTCGGTTATCTGGTCGGCGGCTGGGGCGCCGGCGGACTGCCGGCCTGGAGTTTCGGCTATGTCTATCTGCCCGCGCTGGCGGCCTGCGTGGCGGCCAGCATGCTGACCGCGCCGCTGGGCGCGAAGGCCGCGCACAGCCTGCCGGTCGCAACCCTGAAGAAGATTTTCGCGGGCGTGATCCTGCTGTTGCTGGCGAAGATGGTGCACGGCCTGTTTTAGTCGGCTATTCCACTCCGGCCCAGCGCAGGATCGGCGCCCACTGCTCCCAGTCCTGGGCGGCGCGCGAAGCAGGCAACTCGAAAATGGTCAGGCCATGGGCCGCCGCCTGCACGTAGTTCTGCGTGTCGCGCAGATGGGCGATCACCGGCAGGCCGGTGTCCTGCAGGAAGCGTTCGAGTTCCGCCGCGGCCCGCGTGCGCGCATCGACGCGCATGCCGACGACGACGATTTCGACCGGACGTTTGCGCAGCGCCTTCTCTTCGAGCATGTCGTCGAGGAAGCGCCGCGTCGCGAGGATGTCGAACAGCGAGGGCGCCAGCGGCACGACGATGCGATCGGCCTGCCTGAGCACGCGGGCGAGTTTCTTGCCGTGCAGCCCGGCCGGCGTGTCGAGAACCACGCGTTCCGTGCCGGGCGGCGGCCGCGCCGGCGCATCCGGCCGGATGTCCCAGGTGGCGATCGGGGGCAGGGCCGGCGAGCGCAGCCGCAGCCAGGCGCGGCTCGACTGCTGGCGGTCGATGTCGCCGAGCATGACGCGGCTGCCGCGTTGCGCCAGTCCGCCGGCCAGGTTGGTCGCCAGCGTGCTCTTGCCGACGCCGCCCTTGGGGTTTGCGACGAGGTAAACTTGCATCGGCTCAGGGCAGCAGCACGGAGGAACCGGTGGTCCTGCGCGCCGCCAGGTCGATGTGCGCCTGCGCCGCATCCTTCAGCGCATAGGTCTGGTTGACCTCGATCCTGACCTTGCCGGAGGCGACGACGTCGAACAGTTCCTGCGCGGCGGCCAACAGGTCGGCGCGCCCGGCGATGTAGGTGAACAGCGTCGGGCGCGTCAGGAACAGCGAGCCGCGCTTCGAGAGTTCGAGCGTATCCACGGGCGGCACGGGACCGGAGGCATTGCCGAAGGTGACCATCATCCCCAGCGGCCGCAGGCAGTCGAGCGAGCCGGTGAAGGTGTCCTTGCCGATCGAGTCGTACGCGACCGGCACGCCCGCGCCGTGGGTGATCTCCTTGACGCGCGCGACGAAATCCTCGCGCGTGTAGATGATCGGATGGTCGCAGCCGTGCGCCTTGGCGAGCGCGGCCTTGGCGTCCGAGCTGACGGTGCCGATTACCGTCGCGCCGAGCGCCTTCGCCCACTGGCAGACGATCAGCCCGACACCGCCGGCCGCCGCCTGGATCAGGATCGTGTCATTTGCTTGAACCCGGAATGTGCGGCGCAGCAGGTATTGCGCGGTCATGCCCTGCAGCATCATCGCCGCGGCCGTCTTGAAATCGATGCTGTCCGGCAGCTTCACCAGCCGGTCGGCCGGCAGGTTGCGTACCTCGGCATAGGCGCCCGGCGGACCACCCGCATAGGCGACGCGATCGCCCGGCTTGATGTCCGTCACGGCGCTGCCGACCGCTTCGACGACGCCGGCGCCCTCGAGGCCGAGGCCGCTCGGCAGCGGCAGTGGGTAGAGGCCGCTGCGGTGGTAGATGTCGATGAAATTCAGCCCGACGGCCGCGTGGCGCACCATCGCTTCATTCGGTGCCGTCTCGCCAACGCCGACTTCTTCCCAGCGCAGCACTTCGGGACCGCCAGTTTCATGGATACGGATTGCATGCGTCATGGCAAACTCCTCAGGAACGGAGATGGTTGGCGTCAACCACCGCGAGCGCCGTCATGTTCACCAGCCGGCGCACGGTGGCGGTCGGGGTCAGGATATGCACGGGCCGCGCCGCGCCGAGCAGGATCGGGCCGACCGTGATGCCCTCGCCGTTGGTTTCCTTCATCAGGTTGAAGGCGATGTTGGCGGCATCGACGTTGGGCATGATCAGCAGGTTCGCCTGCCCCTTGAGGCGGCTGGCCGGATAGATGCGGTTGCGGATTTCCTCGTTGAGCGCCGCGTCGCCGTGCATCTCGCCGTCGACCTCGAGGTCGGGCGCGCGGGCGGCGATGATCTCGATCGCCTGCCCCATCTTGCGCGCGGCAGCGGAAGGAATGCTGCCGAAGTTCGAGTGGGACAGCAGGGCGACCTTGGGCACGAGGCCGAAACGGCGCACCGCCTCGGCCGCCATGAGGGCGATATCGGCGATCAGGCCGGCATCGGGCTCTTCATTGACGTAGGTGTCGCAGATGAACAGGGTGTGCTGCGGCAGCAGCAGCAGGTTCATCGCGGCGAAGCAGTGGGCGCGCGTCTTGAGGCCGATCACGTCGCGGATGTGATGCAGGTGCTGCGCATGGCGGCCGACCATGCCGCAGATCAGCGCGTCGACGTCGCCGCGCTTGAGCAGCATCGTGCCGATCAGCGTGGTGTCGGAACGCAGCGCCTGCTTGGCCATTTCCTGCGTCACGCCCTTGCGGCCCATCAGCTCGTGATAGCCCGTCCACAGGTCGCGGTAGCGCGCGTCGGAATCCGGATTGACGACCTCGAAATCGGCGCCCGCCTTGATGCGCAGGCCCGCACGCTCGATGCGGATCCCGATCACGTCCGGCCGGCCGATCAGCACCGGCTGGGCCAGCCCCTCGTCGCGCACCGCCTGCACCGCGCGCAGCACGCGCTCATCCTCGCCATCGCAATAGACCACCCGCTTCGGGCTTTGCTTGGCGGCCGAAAACACCGGCTTCATGACGAAGCCCGAGTGATAGACGAAGTTGTTGAGCTGCTCGCGGTAGGCGGCCAGGTCGGCGAGCGGCCGCATCGCGACGCCCGACTCGGCGGCCGCCAGCGCCACCGCCGGCGCGATCTTGACGATCAGGCGGGGGTCGAAGGGCTTCGGGATCAGGTATTCCGGGCCGAAGGCGAGCGCCTCGCCGCCGTAGGCCAGCGCCACGACGTCGGAGGTCTCGACCTGCGCCAGCTCGGCGAGCGCGCGCACGGCGGCCAGCTTCATCTGCTCGGTGATCGTCGTGGCGCCGGCATCGAGCGCGCCGCGGAAGATGAAGGGGAAGCACAGCACGTTGTTGACCTGGTTCGGGTAGTCCGAGCGGCCGGTCGCGATGATCGCGTCGTCGCGCACCGCCTTGACCTCCTCGGGCAGAATCTCCGGCGTCGGATTGGCCAGCGCGAGGATCAGCGGCTTCGCCGCCATCTGCGCCGCCATGTCCTGTTTCAGCACCCCGCCGGCCGACAGGCCGAGGAAGACATCCGCATCCGCGATGACCTCGCCGAGCGTGCGCGCCGCGGTCTGCTTCGCGTAGCGCGCCTTGATCGGGTCCATCTCCTGCGGCCGGCCCGCGTAGACGACGCCGTGGATGTCGGTGACCCAGATGTTCTCGATGCGCACGCCGAGGTTCACCAGCAGCTCGAGGCAGGCCAGCGCGGCGGCGCCGGCGCCCGAGGTGACCAGCTTGACGTCCTCGATCTGCTTGCCGACCAGCTTCAGGCCGTTGAGGATGGCCGCGCCGACGACGATCGCCGTGCCGTGCTGGTCGTCGTGGAAGACCGGAATCTTCATGCGTTCCCGGAGTTTCGCTTCGATGGTGAAGCACTCGGGCGCCTTGATGTCCTCGAGGTTGATGCCGCCGAAGGTCGGTTCCATGGCGGCGATCATGTCGATCAGCTTTTCCGGATCGGGTTCGGCGAGTTCAAGGTCGAAGACGTCGATGCCGGCGAACTTCTTGAACAGGACGCCCTTGCCTTCCATTACCGGCTTGGCGGCCAGCGGGCCGATGTTGCCGAGGCCCAGCACGGCCGTGCCGTTGGTGACGACGCCGACGAGGTTGGCGCGCGCGGTGAGCCGGCTCGCTTCGGCAGGGTCGGCGACGATGGCGTTGCAGGCCGCCGCCACGCCCGGCGAATAGGCGAGCGCGAGGTCGCGCTGGTTGGTCAGGCCCTTGGTCGGCACGACCGAGATCTTGCCCGGCGTGGGGCTCGCGTGATACTCGAGGGCGGCCGCGGTCAGGTCCTTGCCCTCTTCCAGGGGTTCTCCGCTCATGGTCATTTTTTAGTCGTTGGCAGGCCGCAATCTTACTCCGCCCAAGGGCGGCCGCTGCCGGGCGGGTGTGCGAAAATCGGCCGTCCCTCCATCGGCAGATCATCATGAAACGCGTTGTTTTCAATCAAAAAGGCGGCGTCGGCAAGAGCACGATCGCCTGCAACCTCGCCGCCATCGCCGCCGTCAAAGGCGGCCCGAAGGGCCAGGGCGCCCGCACGCTGGTCGTCGACCTCGACCCGCAGGCCAACTCGACCCGCTACCTGCTCGGCGCCGCCGCACCCGCAGGCACGGTCACCGAATTCTTCGACCAGGTGCTCAACTTCAAGCTGCGCCCGAAGGCGACCGAGGAATTCATCCACGCCACGCCCTTCTCCAATCTGTTCATCATGCCGGCCGATGCCGCGCTCGAGGAGCTGCAGGCCAAGCTCGAATCGCGCTACAAAATCTACAAGCTCAAGGAAGCGCTCGATGCGCTCGCCGACCAGTTTGACGAGATCTGGATCGACACCCCGCCGGCGCTGCACTTCTACACGCGCTCGGCGCTGATCGCCGCCGACCGCTGCCTGATTCCCTTCGACTGCGACGAGTTTGCCCGTCGTGCCCTTTACACGCTGCTCGACAACGTCGCCGAGATCCGCGCCGACCACAACGCCGCTCTCGCAGTGGAAGGCATCGTCGTCAACCAGTTCCAGGCGCGCGCCAGCCTGCCGCAGCAGATCGTGCAGGAACTCAGGGACGAGCGGCTGCCGGTGCTCGAACCCTACCTGTCGGCCTCGGTGAAGATCAAGGAATCGCACCAGCAGGCGAAGCCGATGATTTACCTCGACCCGCGCCACAAGGTCACGGACGAGTTCGAACGTCTCTTCGACACCCTGCAGGGCAAGCAGAAGGCTGCGCGGAAGAAAGCCGTTTAAGCGAGAAAATCGACCAGCAGGCGGGTGAAGGTCTCGGCCTGCTCGATCACGAGCTGGTGCGAGGCGTTCGGCACGATCTCCAGCCGCGCGCCGGGAATCGCTTCCGCGATGGCCCGGTTGGCGGCCGGCGGGGTGCCGGGATCGTCCGCGCCGCAGACCGCGAGCGTCGGCGCCTTGATCGCGCCGAGCCTTTCCGTCAGGTCGAGCGTGCAGATCGCCGCACCCCAGCCGGCGAAGCCGGCCACCGGCGTCGCCGCGACCAGCGCGCCGATGCGCGCCATCACTTCCGGATGCGCGGCCCGCCAGGGCGCGGTAAACCACCGTGCCAACGTCGACTCGACATGCGCCTGCATGCCCTGCGCGCGGGCGACGGCGATGCGCTCGTCCCAGAGCCCGCGGCCTTCGGGCGGCACGCGGCTCGTCGAGCTGACGATCACGAGCTTGTCGATCCGTTCGGGATGGTTGAGCGCGAAATGCTGGCCGAGCATGCCGCCCATCGACAGGCCGACGAAATGCGTGCGTTCGATCTTCAGCGCGTCGAGCAGGCCGACGAGGTCTCCGACCAGCGTCGGAAAGTCGTAAGGCCCTTCCGGCGCGCTGCTCCGGCCGTGGCCGCGCGCGTCGTAGCGCAGCACAGTGAATCGTTTCCCGAGTTCTGCGGCCACATCGTCCCAGAGCGTCAGGTCGGTGGCCAGCGAGTGGACGAGCGTGACCCAAGGTCCGCTGCCGGAAGTTTCGTAGTGGATGTCGATGCCGTTGGTTGTGATTTTCATGCGGGCTCCAGCTTGGCGACCGACAGCGCCAGCCATTTCATGCCGGCGTTGCGAATAACGGCTGCTGGCGGGATGGCGCGCTAATTGCGCCGCTACCGTGTTTTACGGCTGGCATGACTGGCTGTTCGAGCGACGCGCCATTCAGGCCGGGATACATGGCCGCGAGCGTTCGGATATTGCCTTCCAGTGCCGCGAAATACTCGTCGTCCAGTTCAATACCCATCGAGTCGTAACCGACGGCCTGGCAGGCGGCGATGGTGGAACCGGAACCCGCAAAAGGTTCTAGTATCCACCCTTCGCCCATCGGCAACAGCGCGCGGACAAGGATGCGCAGCAAGTGTTGGGGCTTCATGGTCGGATGATCGAAGATCGCCTCTTCCAATGCTGGCGTCTTCCCGCTCTGGATGATGTCTGGAAGCGGTTGATCGACACCGATCCGCCGCAAGGCGCCCGTGCCCCATTTGCGTAAATTGTCGGCCACGGTTCTTTCCGATATGGGCTTGCGAAACAACATCCACGGCTCGTAATTGCCGCGTGGTGTTACGCATACTTCAGGAAATTCGGTTTCGGCGTTCTTCGGCCGGTCGCCACCGCGAAAGCCGCGATAGAGGCGCATGATGGCGCCACGCACTTCGAATCCGGCTTCCGCAAAACCGCTTTGCACCAGGTGTTGAAGCATGGGCGTCCCGGCCAGGATAATGTGAGCACCCGGAACCAGCACAGGCATCAAGGCGTCGCCAAGCTCCTTGAAATAGAGACGAACATGCTCGCGTTCCGTGGCGGACAGCGTGGTAAAGCGCGGCAGCGGATCGCGCTGGCTGCCCCCCATGCTCGGCGGCAAGCGCCATACCCCGCCACGACCACTGCGCAGCTTCGCCATTTCATGCGGCAAGAATTCGACGATTCCGAATGGCGGATCGGTACAGACGCCATGAATACTATCGGCCGGCTGTGCCCTTAGCCATTCAAAGCAATTCGCGTGGTGAAGTTCGTATGTCGCCATGAGCCAAGTTTCGTCTATAGTTGAAAGACTGTCAATACCGTGCCGCTTACACTGCGCGGATGAACGCAGCCCCGACCAAAACCGAAGCCCAAAAAGTCCTGGGGGCGTGTATTCGCGCGCTTCGGGAACAAAGAAAAGTTACGCTCGAACAACTGGCCTTGCAAGCAGGTATTACCTACCAATACCTTTCCGGGGTCGAAACCGGAAAGGAGAATTTTACGATTCAAGTGCTTGAGAAGCTTTCGGCAGCGCTCGATACCCCACTGAACGTATTGGTAACAGCGGCTTATCATGCGGCAGAGGGTTACACCGCTCCGGTTCTCGACGATAGGCATTTCAGAAAACAGGTGCCGCTCCCCGAAGGTCTGACGATCAGTCACATACGGGATGCCGCCAATCTGACGCAATCGATCATTCACCGAATGAACCGCAACATGATCGAAGCAGTCGGGATGCCGCTTCAGAATCTCATACAGGGTAATAACTTTTCCGGCTTGGTGAGCAATATTTTCAGCAACTGCATGGATCAGTGCTCGCCATACAAGCATAACCACGACCAGAAATACCCCGATCTCATTTACAAAAAAGGGAACAAAGGAAAAGGCATCGGTCTTGAGGTCAAGCTAACCGTCAATGTGGGCAAGGGCGGTGAGAGCCACAACGGGCACAGCGGCTGGCATGTTATCGCCTGCTATAACTTTCTGGAGAGCGGCGATATCTCATTTGTTCATCTGATGGTTGCGATTCTCAACGGTCACCAATCACCAGACTCAGACTGGTCCTACGTTGGCAGCAAGGTGAATGCGGAAACCGGCGGCCGGCGAACAGAAACCTACACGACAAACGGTTTCGGAACAACGAAGCTGCGAGACGGATCGGTTTATATCGATACGGATATCGTTAATTTCTCGCGGTGGAAACAATCACGAAAAACCGCGGAAATTCCCGCTTGGTCTATTTTTGCAAAAAACTGACCTCGCGCTATTTTCACGCCGCCTCCAGCTTGGCGACCGACAGCGCCAGCCATTTCATGCCGGCGTTGCCGAAGTTGACCTGCACGCGCGCATCAGGGCCGCCGCCCTCGGCATTGACGATGACGCCGAGGCCGAACTTCGCATGCATGACCGTCTGGCCGATGCGCAGTGCTCCGCTGCGCTGCGGCCGCGGCGCTGAACCAAAAGTCGGTTCTGGCAGGACGGCACCTGGAGCGGATTTCCCTGCGCGTGCGGTGAGGAACTTGAGCAGCGCGGCGGGAATCTCATCGATGAAGCGCGAGGGCAGGTTGTAGCGCGTCTGGCCGTGCAGCATGCGCGTCTGCGCGTGGCACAGGTAGAGCCGCTGGCGCGCGCGCGTGACGGCGACATACATCAGCCGGCGCTCCTCCTCCAGCCCCTTGTTTTCGACCAGGCTGTTCTCGTGCGGGAACAAGCCCTCCTCCAGCCCGCAGATGAAGACGATGTCGAACTCCAGCCCCTTGGCCGAATGCACGGTCATCAGTTGCAGTGCGTCGTCGCCTTCGCCGGCCTGATGCTCGCCGGCTTCGAGGGCCGCGTGGGCGAGGAAGGCGATCAGGTCGGCGCTCAACTCGCCCTCGGTGTTGGCCGCACCTTCCTCGGCGACGAATCCGCTGGCGGCATTGACCAGTTCGTCGAGGTTGGCGAGCCGCTCCTGGCCTTCCTTCTCGTTCTGGTAGTGCGTGCGCAGGCTCGACAGGTCGAGCACGTGCGCGGCGAGTTCGGGCAGCGGCAAGGACGCGGCTTCGCGCAGCTTGACGAGCAGGTCGGCGAAGGCGGCGAGCTTGGCGCCGCCCGCGCCCTTCAGCAGCGGGATCGCCGCGTGCAAACTGCCGCCCTGCGCCTTGGCGGCGTCGGCGAGCTGTTCGAGCGTGCGCGCGCCGATGCCGCGCGCCGGAAAATTGACGACGCGGGTGAAGGCGGTGTCGTCGTCCGGGTTGGCGATCAGGCGCAAGTAAGCGAGCGCGTGCTTGATCTCGGCGCGCTCGAAGAAGCGCAGGCCGCCATAGACGCGATAAGGAATGCCGGCGTTGAACAGCGCGTGTTCGAGCGCACGGCTCTGGGCGTTGCTGCGGTAGAGCAGCGCCATCTGGCTGCGCGCATGGCCCTCGTTGGCGAGCGCCTTGACCTCCTCGACGATGAAGCGCGCCTCGTCGCCGTCGGAATACGATTCATGCACGCGGATCGGCTCGCCGGACCCCGCTTCGGTCCACAGGTTCTTGCCGAGGCGGGCGGGATTGTTCTGGATGATCGCGTTGGCGGCATCGAGGATGTTGCCCTGCGAGCGGTAGTTCTGTTCGAGGCGGATCAGGTTGGTCACCTTGAACTCGCGCTCGAAGTCGCGCATGTTGCCGACATCGGCGCCGCGGAAGGCATAGATGCTTTGATCGTCATCCCCCACGCAGAACAATGCCGCTCCTTCTCCCGCAAGCATCTTCAACCACTTGTATTGCAGCTTGTTGGTGTCCTGAAACTCGTCGACGAGGACATGGCGGAAGCGTTCCTGGTAATGCCGGCGCAGCGGCTCGTTGCGCTCCAGCAGCTCGTAGCAGCGCAGCAGCAGCTCGGAAAAATCGACCACGCCTTCCTTCTGGCACTGCTGCTCGTAGGCTGCGTAAAGCTCCACCCGTTTCCTCGTCCAGTCGTCCCAGGCTTCGACGGCGGCGGGACGCAGGCCGGCCTCCTTCTGGGCGTTGATGAACCAGGTCAGTTCGCGCGGCGGAAACTTCTCGTCATCGACGTTGAGCGATTTCAGCATCCGTTTCACGGCGGAGAGCTGATCGGCGGAATCGAGGATCTGGAACAGTTGCGGCAAACCGGCATCGCGGTAGTGGGCGCGCAGCATGCGGTTGCACAGGCCGTGGAAGGTGCCGATCCACATGCCCCTTATCGTGCCAGTGTTGATCGGCAGCATCGCAGAAAGGCGTGCGTGCATCTCCTTCGCCGCCTTGTTGGTGAAGGTGACCGCCAGCACGCCCTGCGGCGCGACCTGCCCGGTCGAGATCAGCCAGGCCAGCCGGGTCGTCAGCACCCGCGTCTTGCCCGAACCGGCGCCGGCGAGGATCAGGGCATGCCGGGGCGGCAGGGTGACGGCCGCTCGCTGCGGCTCGTTAAGTCCTTCCAGTAGATTCAACGGGTTAGCCTCTTCATCAAAGCGCCAGTCTATCCGATGAGGCTTGAACTTTTCCGGCGGTGGCCTATCTTATGGTTAAATGTTGCAGCGCAACAAAATTGCGCAAGAAAGGAACCGCCATGAAATCGTCCAACCCGATGATCCTGCCCTGGCTGGCCCACAAGGCCGGCATCCCCGAGCGCCGCGCCGAGATCCTCTGGCACGCGGCCCAGCGCCATGCCGCCCATGCGACGGGCGAGACCGAGACCCCGGCCTACTGGCAGGCAGCAATGGACCGCCTGCTCGAACTCGTGGCCGCCGAAAGCCTGCGTGAAGACGCGGCTTCCTTCGGCTGGCGCCAGTGGACGCGCCACCACAAACGGGCCTGGGCGGCGCCGCTCGCCATCCTCGATGCGCTGACGCTGAACAGCGTGCGCGGCTGGCGCATGCTGCGTCCGTTGCAACTCGGTTGAGGGCTTTCGCGGCTGGGGCGGCGCGTATAATTCGGCACTTCGTCGAATCACGCGCCATGCCCCGTCCATGCAGGAAAAATACAGCCCCGCCGAGATCGAGCAGGCCGCCCAGGCGCACTGGAATGCCACCCGCGCCTTCAACGTCGAAGCCGGTACGAACAAGCCGAAGTACTACTGCCTGTCGATGTTCCCCTATCCGTCGGGCAAGCTGCACATGGGCCATGTGCGCAACTACACGATCGGCGACGTGCTGGCCCGTTCGCACCAGATGCGCGGCTACAACGTGCTGCAGCCGATGGGCTGGGATGCCTTCGGCCTGCCGGCCGAGAACGCGGCGATCCAGAACCGGGTGCCGCCGGCCAAGTGGACCTACGACAACATCGCCCACATGAAGCAGCAGCTCCAGTCGCTGGGTTTCGCCCTCGACTGGGAGCGCGAGCTGGCGACCTGCCGACCCGAGGTTTACAAGTGGAACCAGTGGCTGTTCCTGCGCATGATCGAGAAGGGCATCGCCTACAAGAAGACGCAAGTCGTGAACTGGGATCCGGTGGACCAGACCGTGCTCGCCAACGAGCAGGTGATCGAAGGCCGCGGCTGGCGCACCGGCGCGCCGGTCGAGAAGCGCGAGATTCCCGGTTACTACCTCGCCATCACCCGGTACGCCGACGAATTGCTGGCCGCGCTGGACGGCCTCCCGGGTTGGCCGGAGCGCGTCAAGCTGATGCAGGCCAACTGGATCGGCAAGAGCACCGGCGTGCGCTTCGCCTTCCCCTACGAACTGGCTGGCAAGCGCGATCGGATGTGGGTCTTCACCACCCGCGCCGACACCATCATGGGTGTGACCTTTTGCGCCGTCGCCGCCGAGCATCCGCTGGCGACACACGCAGCCAAGAACAACCCGCAGCTCGCCGCCTTCATCGAGGAATGCAAGCACGGCTCGGTGATGGAAGCCGACCTGGCGACCATGGAGAAGAAGGGCATGCCGACCGGCCTCTGCGTCGAGCATCCGCTCACCGGCGCCAAGGTCGAGGTCTGGGTCGGCAACTACGTGCTGATGGGCTATGGCGACGGCGCGGTGATGGGCGTGCCGGCGCACGACGAGCGTGACTTCGCCTTCGCCAAAAAATACGGCTTGCCCATCAAACAGGTCATCGCGGTACCTGGCCAGGGCTTCAGCCTCGACGGTTGGCGGGAAGGGTATGCGGACAAGCAGAACGGCGTCTGCGTCAATTCCGGCAAGTACGACGGCCTGGCTTATGAAGCCGCCGTCGATGCCATCGCCGCCGACCTGGCCGCCAAGGGCCTCGGCGAGAAGAAGGTGCAGTTCCGCCTGCGCGACTGGGGCATCTCGCGCCAGCGCTACTGGGGCTGCCCGATCCCGATCATCCACTGCGACAGTTGCGGCTCGGTGCCGGTGCCCGACGAGCAATTGCCGGTGGTGCTGCCCGAGGACTGCGTGCCGGACGGCTCCGGCAATCCGCTCAACAAGCGCGCCGACTTCCTGAACTGCGCCTGCCCGCAGTGCGGCAAGCCCGCCAAGCGCGAGACCGACACGATGGACACCTTCGTCGATTCGAGTTGGTACTACGCGCGCTACGGCGTCGATGCGGCGACGCGCACAACCAACGACAAGATGGTCGATGCCGGCACGCAATACTGGATGCCGGTCGACCAGTACATCGGCGGCATCGAGCACGCGATCCTGCACCTGCTCTACTCGCGCTTCTGGACCAAGGTGATGCGCGACCTCGGCCTGGTCAGGCAGGACGAACCCTTCGCCAACCTGCTGACCCAGGGCATGGTGCTCAATCACATCTTCAGCCGCCGCACCGAAAAGGGCGGCATCGAATATTTCGCCCCTGAAGAAGTCGATCTGGTGCGCGACGAAGCTGGCCATGTCACCGGCGCGACCTTGAAGGCGGACGGCTCGACCATCGACTACGGCGGCGTCGGCACGATGTCGAAATCCAAGCGCAACGGCGTCGATCCGCAGGCGCTGATCGAGCAATACGGCGCCGATACCGCGCGCTTCTTCATGATGTTCGCCTCGCCCCCCGAGCAGACCCTCGAATGGTCGGATTCCGGCGTCGAGGGCGCCTACCGCTTCTTGAAGCGCGTCTGGTCTTTCGGCCATGCGCTGAAGTCGCAGACCGCCTGCGGCGAAGCAGGCGGACTGCGGCGCGAGATCCATCTGCTGCTCAGGCAGGCCAACTACGACCTCGGCAAGCTGCAGTTCAACACCGTCGCCTCGGCCTGCATGAAGATGTTGAACGCTTTGGAAAAGGCGCCGGCCGACCCGCATGCCAGGGAAGGCTTCGGCATCCTGCTGCGCGTGCTCTCCCCGATCGCCCCGCACATCGCCCATGCGCTGTGGATCGAGCTGGGCTACGGGGCCGATATATTGCAAGCCGCCTGGCCCGAGCCTCTGGAAGAGGCCCTGGTCCAGGACGAAGTCGAACTGGTCTTGCAGGTCAATGGCAAGCTGCGCGGCAACATCACGGTGAAAGTCGGCGCCGACAGGACGGCAATCGAGGCCCTTGCGCTCGCCAGCGAAGCCGCGCAGAAGTTCATGGCAGGCAAGCCGGCGAAGAAGGTCGTCGTCGTCCCCGGCCGGCTGGTCAACATCGTCGCATGACCATAATGGCCCCCCACGCTCGCAAACCCTGCTCGCTGCCCCCCACAGGGGGGCGGTTTTCGCCTTGGGGCGGCCCGGCGGCGAAAACGCTCGGACTTTTCGTCGTGGTCGTTTCGCTATTTCTGTCCGGCTGCGGCTTCCAGCTGCGGGGAACCTACAACCTGCCGTGGGATACCCTGCATATCGGCCTGCCCGAAAACAACGAGCTCTACTTCCAGATCAAGCGCGGCGTCGAGGCCGGCACGCCGACCCGGATCGTCGCCGATCCGAAGCAGGCCAACGCCTCCCTCGTCATCCTGCGCAACGAGCAGCACAAGAACATCCTCTCGCTTTCCGCCAAGGGACTCGTGCGCGAACTCCAGCTCACGCGCGCCTTCATGTACCGCGTCCAGGACGCCCAGGGCCGGGAGCTGGTTCCTGCCACCCAGATCATCCTGCAGCGCGAGATGACTTTCGACGACGAACGCATCTTCGCCAAGGAAGCGGAAGAAGTCCTGATCTGGCGCGAGATGCAGCAGGACATGGTGCAGCAGCTGCTGCGCCGGCTTGCCGCTTCCGGCCGCGCCGCGAAAGGCTAGGCGACGTGCTTCTGCGTCCCGAGCAGCTTGCCGCCCATCTCGAAAAGCCGCTGCATCCGCTCTATGTATTGCACGGCGACGACCCGCTGCCGACCATCGAGTGCGGCGACGCCCTGCGCGCCGCAGCGCGCCGGCAAGGCTACGACGAGCGCAAGGTGCTGGCGGTCACGCCGGCCTTTCTCTGGGACGAGCTGTTCCACGCCGCCGGCAACCTCTCGCTCTTTGGCGGCCGAACCCTCATCGACCTGAGAATTCCCGCGGGAAAACCCGGACGCGACGGCGGCGAGGCCTTGCAGCGTTACTGCAAGCGCCTTGCCCCGGACACGCTCACCCTCGTCACCCTGCCCGAGATGGACGGGAAGGCGAAAAAGGCCGCCTGGTTTTCCGCGCTCGTCGCGGTAGGCGTAGCCATCGAATGCAACGCCCCGCCGCTCGACAAGCTGCCGCAATGGATCGCGCGTCGCCTCGCCACACAGCAGCAGACCGCGCCCGCCGAAGCGCTCGAATTCATCGCACTGCATGTCGAAGGCAACCTGCTCGCCGCCCACCAGGAAATCCAGAAGCTCGGCTTGCTCCATCCGCCCGGCGCGCTCACGCTGCAGCAGGTTTCGGCCGCCGTGCTCGATGTCGCGCGCTACGATATCGACGACCTGAAGGGCGCCTTGCAGACCCGGAACGCCGCGCGCTGCGCGCGCACCCTCGAGGGCCTCAAAGACGAGGAGGCCGCCCCGCCGCTGGTGCTCTGGGTGCTCGCCAACGAGGCGCGCCAGCGCATGCATCGCGCCGCCCTCTTGCACGCGGCGCGGATTGACCGCATCATCAAAGGGCTCGCCGCCGGCGACCTCTGGGACGAATTCCTGCAACTCTCGCTGCGCTTGACCAAGGCCTAGGACCGCAAGATGGACGTGAAACGCTACATGGAAAAACTCGGCGCCGCCGCGCGCGCCGCCGCGCGCGAGATGGCGAGGGCGAGCACCGCCGCGAAGAACGCCGCCCTGCTGGCGATGGCCGCCGACATCCGCGCGCGCCAGGACCAGTTGCTCGCCGCCAACGCCGCCGACCTGGCCGAGGCGCGGGCCGCCGGGCTGGAAGCGGCGCTGCTCGACCGTCTGACCCTCACCGAAAAGGGCGTCGAGACAATGGCGCAGGGTCTCGAACAGGTCGCCGCGCTGCCCGATCCGATCGGCGAGATTGCCGACATGAAATACCGCCCCTCGGGCATCCAGGTCGGCAAGATGCGCGTGCCGCTGGGCGTGGTCGGCATCATCTACGAGGCGCGGCCGAACGTCACCGCCGATGCGGCCGCGCTGTGCGTGAAATCCGGCAACGCCGCGATCCTGCGCGGCGGCAAGGAGGCGATCCGCTGCAACCAGGCTATCGCCGCCTGCGTCCGCGCCGGACTCACGACGGCCGGGCTGCCGGAAACCGCGGCGCAGGTGGTCGAAACCACCGACCGGGCGGCGGTCGGCCATCTGGTGGCGATGCCCGAATACGTGGATGTCATCGTTCCGCGCGGCGGCAAGGGCCTGATCGAGCGCATCAGCAAGGAAGCGCGCGTGCCGGTGATCAAGCACCTCGACGGCAACTGCCACGTCTATGTCGATGTTTCCGCCGACCCGGCCAAGGCGCTGAAGATCATCGAGAACGCCAAGACCCAGCGCCTCGGCACCTGCAACACCGCCGAATCGCTGCTGGTCGCGCGATCGGTCGCCGAGTCGCTGCTGCCGCAATTGGCGGCGATGCTCAGCGCGCGCGGGGTCGAGATTCGCGGCTGCGCCGAGACGCAGATCCTCGTGCCGCAGGCCAGGGCGGCGACCGAGGAAGACTATTACGCCGAATACCTCGCGGCGATCATCTCCTGCAAGGTGGTGGCCGATGTCGATGAAGCCATCGCCCACATCAACCGGTATTCGTCGGCCCACACCGAGGCGATCGTCACCGAGGACTACACGCGGGCGATGCGCTTCCTGCGCGAAGTCGATTCGGCCAGCGTGATGGTCAATGCCTCGACGCGCTTCGCCGACGGCTTCGAATACGGCCTCGGCGCCGAGATCGGCATCTCGACCGACAAATTCCACGCACGCGGCCCGGTCGGGCTCGAAGGGCTCACCTCCCAGAAATGGATCGTCTTCGGCAACGGGGAAGTTCGGTCGTGAACGATTACCGGGCCATCCTGCCAGCACCGACTTTCAGCCTCGCCATTCGCTGCGGCGACGACGAAATCACCGAGATCGTTTATCTGGAACCCTGCGCCGAACTCCAACCGCACGGACGGCTGGCGCAGGAAGCCGGCCGGCAACTGAGGGCCTACCTGAACGACCCGCAGTTCACGTTTTCCCTGCCGCTGGCGCCGACCGGCACAACCTTCCAGCGCCGCGTCTGGACCGGCATCGCGGCCATCGCGGCCGGGGAAACGCGCAGCTACGGCGAACTGGCGCAGTCCATCTGCAGCGGCGCGCGCGCGGTGGGCAACGCCTGCGGCGCGAATCCGTATCCGCTCGTCGTGCCCTGCCACCGCGTCGTGGCGAGCGACGGCGGGCTGGGCGGCTTCGCGCGCAGCCGCGGCGGATTCCTGCTCGAGGTGAAGCGCTGGCTGCTCGCGCATGAAAGCGCAAGACGCTGAACTGCTCGACGAGTTCGTCGATGCCCTGTGGCTGGCCGACGGGCTGGCGAAAAACACCCTGGCGGCCTACCGTTCCGACCTTGCGCTGTTTGCCGGCTGGCTCGCAGGCCGCGACGTTGCGCCGCAAGATGCCCGCGCAGCGGACCTCGACGCGTATCTGGCCCATCTCTACGCCCGCACGCCACGCCCACGGCCGACGAGCCTGCGCCGGTTGCAGGCGGCCCAGCGTCGCTTCTACCGCTGGCTGATCGAGCAGGGTCGGCGCGGGGACGACCCGCTCCGCGACATCCAGGCGCCCACCGTGGCCGAGCGCTTTCCCAGGACGCTTTCCGAAGCCCAGGTCGAGGCCCTGCTCGCCGCGCCCGATTGCACTACGTCGCGGGGCCTGCGCGACCGCGCGCTGCTCGAAACGCTCTACGCCACGGGGCTGCGCGTGTCCGAGCTGGTCGGACTCAAACTGTTCAACCTGAGCCTCGACGACCGCGTGCTGCGCAGCTTCGGCAAGGGTGGCAAGGAGCGTCTCGTTCCCCTCGGCGAAATCGCGGCCGACTGGCTCGAACGCTGGCTGCGCGAGGGGCGGCCGGCGCTGCTCAAGGGCCGCACGGCCGATCACGTTTTCGTCACCGCGCGCCGCGACAGTGACGGCATGACGCGCCAGCTGGCCTGGATGCTGGTCAAGCGGCACGCCGTCGCCGCCGGCATCCCGCGCGACAGGATCTCGCCGCACGTGCTGCGCCATGCCTTCGCCACCCACCTGCTCAACCACGGCGCCGACCTGCGCGTGGTGCAACTATTATTGGGCCACGCCGACATTTCGACGACCCAGATTTACACCCATGTCGCGCGTGCGCGCCTGAAGGAGCTGCACGCGCGCCATCACCCGCGCGGCTGAAATTTAAGATCTACGACCACGCCGCGCGAATGGCGGCGATGCCCTGTGCGCCCGCCGCCAATGCTTCCGGCAGGTCGGCGGGCGACAATCCCCCGATGGCATAGACAGGCAGCGGCAA
>JAGXSN010000143.1 GCA_018333815.1 Sulfuritalea sp.
CAAGTGGATGGTGTCGTCTATCAGGTGGGCAGGGGCAACTACATGGGCCAAAATTTCGGCCGCATCGTCGCCATCACGGATAGCGAAATCGTACTGAAAGAAATCGTGCAAGATCCCAGCGGCCAAACTTCCGACTGGGTGGAAAGGCAGATGACCCTGCAGCTTCTGGAAGGCGGGCAGGGCAAGGAGTCGAAGAAATGAAAACCACACATTTCCTGCGGGCGTGCCTGTTGCTCGCCTGGGTTGTCCTGGCGCCGTTGGTCAATGCGTCCGGCGGCAAGCCGAACGTCATCGAAACCCTGGTCGTCGGCAAGGCTGGCGGCAACACGGTGGTCCGGCTCGACTTGAGGAACGCGCTCGACGCCGTGCCGGCGAATTTCACCATCGCCAATCCTGCGCGCATCGTGTTCGATTTCCCTGCCACCGAGAACGGCCTGGGGCACAGCAACAAGAGCGTCAATGAAGGCATCCTGCGCAGCTACAGCCTGGTTCAGGCCGGAGACCGTTCGCGCCTGGTGCTCAATCTGGTGAGAAGTTCGCGCTTCGAAGCCCGGTACGAGGGCAAGCATCTGCTGATCGCGCTGTTGGACGAGGGGGCCGGCGAAGCCGCCGCGGCGGTTCCGTCAGTCCAGCACTTCGCGCCCAGCGGCAGGAACCTGGAAAGCGCGTTGCGCAACGTCGAGTTCAGGCGCAACAAGGAAGGCGCCGGTGTGATCATGGTCGATCTCAGCTCGGGCGACACGGCGATCGACGTCAGTCAGCGGGGCACCCGCCTGCTGGTCAATTTCAAGAAAACCCAATTGCCCGAGGCGCTGCGGCGGCGGCTCGACGTCGTCGATTTCGGTACGCCGGTGACGGCGGTACATACCCGCCCCGAGGGGGATGGCGTGATGATGGAGATCGTTCCCGCCGGTCTTTGGGAGCATACCGCCTATCAGTCCGACAACCAGTTCATCGTCGAGGTGCGGCCGGTCAAGGAAGATCCCAACAAGCTGTTCCAGGGGACGCGCAAAGGTTACCAGGGCGAGCTGATTTCCCTGAATTTCCAGAACATCCCCTTGCGCGAGCTGCTCCACGTGTTTGCCGACATTACCAACTTCAACATCGTGGTCAGCGATTCGGTCGGCGGCAATGTCTCCCTGCGGCTCAACGACGTGCCCTGGGACCAGGCGCTCGAAATCGTCCTGCAGCAGAAGAACCTCGCCATGCGCAAGCACGGCAACGTGATCTGGATCGCGCCGCAGGACGAGTTGGTCGCGCGCGACGAGCAGCTGGCCAAGGCGAGGGAATCCGCGATCGCCGCCGATCCTCCGCGACTGGAGGTTTTCCAGCTCAACTACCTGAAGGCGGAAGATTTCGTCGCGATGATCCAGCAGCCGGGCCAGGAGGGCGGGGACCGGCCCGCGCACAAGGCGAGCGGCTTTCTTTCTCCCGCGGGCACGGTGACGACGGACAAGAGAACCAACCAGGTGTTTATCTTCGATGTCCCGGCCAAACTGGAGATGATCGCCGGCCTGCTGAAACAGATCGATCGTCCCGTCCAGCAGGTCCTGATCGAGGCGCGCATCGTCGAGGCCGACACCAGCTTCACCAAGGCGCTGGGGGTGCGCATCGGCGGCCACGACCATCAGGGGCTGAACGTGGGGCACAAGATCCTGGGGCGCCACGGTTTCCGCTTCGGCCTGGCCGGCTCGACCAAGGATGCCTATGCCCACCTGCCAGACATGGGCTATCCGGCCGCCGCGATCATCACCAACATCCAGCAGAATACGACCACGGGAATTCCCGAGATCACCTACACCCGCGAAGTGCCCACCCCGGTGCTCGCCGACAGCCAGTTCGTCAATCTGCCGGTGACGAACCCCGCCGGACAGCTTGCGCTGACCCTGATGAATTCGGCCAAGACGCAACTGCTTACCCTCGAGCTTTCGGCGAACGAGGCCGACGGCAAGAGCAAGACCATCGCCAGTCCGCGCGTGATGACGATGGACCAGAAGGAAGCGGTCATCAAGCAGGGCGTGCGCGTTCCCTACCAGGTCGCTACGGCGGCGGGCGCCACTTCGGTGGCCTACCAGGAAGTGGTTCTCTCGCTCAGGGTGACACCCCACATCACGCCCGATGGCCGCGTCATGATGAGGATCACGGTTCTGAAGAACGACCTCGGCCAGTTTCTCGGCCAGTTTCTCGGCTGGACGGTCACCACCAAAGAGGTCGTCTCCGACGTGATCGTCGAGAACGGGGGCACGGTCGTGATCGGCGGCATCTATCAACAGAGGGACAAGGACGATACGACGCGGGTGCCGTTCTTGGGCGATTTGCCCTATGTCGGTTTTCTGTTCAGGCATCGCAACAAGGTCGAAGAGCGATCGGAATTGCTCGTGATGCTCACGCCGAAGATCATCGACAGCGCCCTGGCGATGCGCTAGCGCCGCGCGGCGCAACCGAAGTTGGCTACGACGGCTCCGGGCGGCATTCCGTCGATCGTCCTGATCGGCATGATGGGGGCTGGCAAGACCACATTGGGCAAGCGTTTGGCCAGGGAGTGCCAGCTCGAGTTCGTCGATCTCGACCATGAAATCGAGCGCAGGACGGGGGTTTCCGTCGCGACGGTGTTCGAGATCGAGGGCGAGGCGGGGTTCCGTCAGCGCGAGACGCAACTGCTTGCCGAGGTGGCCTGCGGCAAGGGATGCGTGGTTGCCACGGGCGGCGGAATCGTGTTGAGTCCGATCAACCGCGCGCGCCTGCTGGCGTGCGCAAGCGTTGTATATTTACACGCGCCGGCTGCCTTGCTCCACGCACGCACGCACAATGATCGCAGCCGGCCGCTGTTGCAGGTCGATGACCCGCAGGCCAGAATCCGGCAGCTGGTCGAACGGCGCGATCCGCTCTACCGCGAAGTGGCCGATCTGGTGGTCGAGGCCGGGCGCGACACGGCAGCGGTGGCGCACGAGATCAAGCGGGCGATGAACACATCATGCAAGCACTGACCATCAACCTCGGCGCACGCAGTTATCCGATCCTGGTCGGCCCGGGCCTGCTCGAAACGGCCTGGGCCGAGCAGGCCCGGGTTCTCGGCGGGCGGGTCTGCGTCATCACCAACGCGGTCGTCGCGCCGCTTTATCTGGAGCGCCTGCGCGCCGCTCTCGCCCAGGTCGGCGCCGACGCGACGGCGCTGGTCCTCCCGGATGGCGAGAGTTTCAAGAACGGCGCCACCCTGGACGCGATCTACGATCACCTGCTGGGCGAGCGTTGCGACCGCAGCACGCCGGTCGTCGCGCTGGGGGGCGGGGTGATCGGCGATCTCGCCGGTTTCGCGGCAGCCACCTACCAGCGCGGGGTTCCCTTCATCCAGGTGCCCACCACCTTGCTGGCGCAGGTCGATTCCTCGGTGGGCGGCAAGACGGGCATCAATCATCCGCGCGGCAAGAACATGATCGGCGCCTTCTGGCAGCCCAGGCTCGTGGTGGCCGACACCGAGACCCTGAACACCCTGCCGGAGCGGGAACTTTCGGCCGGCCTGGCGGAAGTCGTCAAGTATGGCCTGATCCGCGACCTGCCGTTCCTGGAATGGCTGGAGGCGAACATGGACCAGCTGATGGCGCGGGATGCGGCTGCGCTGTCGTTCGCCATCGAGCGTTCCTGCGCCAACAAGGCGGAAGTGGTCGCCGCGGATGAACTGGAAACCGCCAGGGAAGGCGGGCGCGCCCTGCTGAATCTCGGCCATACCTTCGGCCACGCCATCGAAACCGGCATGGGCTATGGCAATTGGCTGCACGGCGAGGCCGTCGCCGCGGGGACCATGATGGCCTGCGAGCTGTCGCGCCGCCTCGGCTGGCTGTCCGCCGCGGACCTGGAACGCGTGCGCGCCCTTTTGCTGCGTGCGCGATTGCCGGTGCGCGGCCCGGCGCTCGGCGCCGACATCTACCTCGACCTGATGGGGCACGACAAGAAGGTCGTCGCGGGCCGCCTGCGGCTGGTGCTGCTCAGGCGTCTGGGCGAAGCCGTCACCTGGGCGGAGGCGACGCCGGCGGAAATCCGCGCCGCCATCGTAGCCAGCTGTGACTGAACTGGCCGGCTACGCCGTCACGGAGCGGAATTCGGCCGGACGGGCCGTGGTCGAGCCGCGGCCGAAGGCGCGCGGCGAGTTCCAGCGCGACCGCGACCGCATCGTCCATTCCACGGCCTTTCGGCGCCTGGAATACAAGACCCAGGTCTTCGTCAATCACGAGGGCGACCTGTTCCGCACCCGTCTCACGCATTCGATCGAGGTCGCCCAGATCGCCCGCTCGATCGCCCGCGCGCTCGGCGCCAACGAGGATCTGGCCGAAGCCATCGCGCTGGCGCACGATCTCGGCCACACGCCCTTCGGCCACGCCGGGCAGGAAGCTCTCAACGAGTGCATGGCCGGCCACGGCGGTTTCGAGCACAACCTGCAATCCCTGCGCATCGTCGACAAGCTGGAGGAACGCTACGGCGCCTTCGACGGGCTCAACCTGATGTTCGAAACCCGGGCGGGCATCCTCAAGCATTGCGCGCCGGCCCGCGCGCGCGAACTGGGTGCGGTGGCCCGACGTTTCGTGGAGAACCGCAGCCCGTCGCTCGAAGCGCAGATTTGCAATCTCGCCGACGAGATCGCCTACAACAATCACGATGTCGACGACGGACTGCGTTCCGGACTGGTCGAGCTGGAGCAGCTGGACCAGATCAGTCTGTTCGCCCGCCATGCCGGGCAGGCCCGCGCCGAGTTTCCCCAACTGACAGGACGGCGCCTGATCCACGAAACCGTGCGGCGCATGATCGACGCGCAGGTCACCGACCTGCTGGCCGAGACGAGAAAGAGAATTGCGGCACAGGGCATCGCCACGCCGGCCGACGTGGCGGCGGCCGCGCCGCTGGTCGGGTTTGCCGCGCCGATGGCCGAGGAGAATCGCACCCTCAAGCACTTCTTGCACGCCCATCTCTATCGGCACCACAAGGTGGTGCGCATGACCGGCAAGGCGCGCCGCATCGTGGGCGATTTGTTCACCGCATTCGCCGCCGATGTGCGCCTGCTGCCCGAACAGTATCAGCGCAAAGTCGCGCAAGAAGGCGCCCAGCGCGTCATTGCCGATTACGTCGCCGGCATGACCGACCGCTACGCGATGAAAGAGCACTGCCGCCTGTTTGCCATCGGGATCGACTAGGCCGGGCCGATGGCGGCTGCATTCCACCCCAGCACCGGCCTGGCGCAACTCGACGGCGTCCTGCATGGCATCCGCCCCGGCGACAACATCGTCTGGCAGATCGAATCGCTCGACAAATACCGGGCCCTGGTCGAACCCTATGCGGCCGCGGCCAGGCGCGACGGCTTGCGGCTGATCTATTTCCGTTTCGCCGAGCATCCGCCCCTGCTCGCCGAGGCGCAAATCCGGCAGCTCGACCCGACCGAAGGCTTCGAGGTCTTCGTCGATCGGGTTCATTCGGTGATCGAGGCGGCAGGACGGGAAACGCTCTACGTCTTCGACTGCCTGTCCCATCTCGCCGACACCTGGCAGTCGGACCGCATGATGGGAAACTTTTTCCGGCTGACCTGTCCGCGCCTGTTCGATCTCGATACCGTCACCTACTTCGGCGTGCTGCGCAACCGTCATGTCCAGTCCGGCATCGGCGTGATCACCGACACCACGCAGTTCCTCATCGACGTGTTCCGTTGCCGGGAAAAACTCTATTTGCGCCCGATCAAGGTGCAACACCGTTCCGCGGCGGCGATGAACCTGATACACGCCTGGGAACCCGGCGATCATTTCCGTCCGGTGCGCGACAGCGGCACGGTTTCGGAAATCCTCTCCAATTCCCAGTGGCCGGGTCTGGAGGACAGCCCCGTCGCCGGCCACTGGCAGAAGCAGTTCGACGCGGCAAAGTCGGTTGCGGCGGCACGGCGCGCCGGCTTCCCCGACCCGGCGGAAGAGGCCTGGTTCGCCCAGCTGAAGCGCCTGCTGTTCCCCGACGATCCGGCCATGACGCGCCTCATCGACGAATATCTGCGGCTCGACGACCTGCTGACGGTGCGCACGCGCATGATCGGTTGCGGCGCGATCGGCGGCAAGGCGCTCGGCATGCTGCTGGCGCGCGCCGTGCTGCGACGCGACGCGCCCGAGCTCGACGCGCGACTCGAGGCGCACGACTCGTTCTACGTCGGCACGGAGGTGTTCGACACCTTCCTGGTGCACAACGACTTGTGGTGGATCCGCCGCCGCCAGCACAACCCGGATACCTACCTGAAAGAGATCGACGAGGCGCGCGCCCGCGTGCTGGCCGGACGCTTTTCACCGACGATCCGGCGCCAGTTCGAAGGCATGCTCGAATATTTCGGCGAGTGGCCGTTCATTGTCCGTTCCAGCTCGCGGCTCGAGGACCGCTATGGCAACGCCTTTGCCGGCCAGTACGACAGCGTGTTCTGCGCCAATCGCGGCCCCTGGGAGAATCGTCTGGAGAGCCTGCTCGACGCGGTGCGCCGGGTTTATGCCAGCACCATGAGCGAGCCGGCGCTGCGTTATCGCCAGCGGCGCGGCCTGCTCGGCGAGAACGAGCAGATGGCGGTGCTCATCATGCGCGTGTCCGGCACGGCGGGCGGGCCCTATTTCCATCCGCATGCCGCCGGCGTCGGCCTCTCGGTGAATCCCTATCGCTGGAATCCGCGCATCGACATGAAGGCCGGCGTGATCCGGCTGGTGGCCGGCCTGGGCACGCGCGCGGTGGATCGCACGGACGACGACTACACGCGCTTGGTGGCCCTGAATGCGCCGGAGTTGCGGCCCGAGACGAACTTCGGCGACATCGCACGCCATGCCCAGCGGCGCATGGACGCGCTCGACCTCGACGCCAACCGTATCGTCAGCGGGCCCTTCGCGGCGATGGTGCGGGACCAGGCCGACTACCCGCTCGAGTTGTTCACCACCCGCGAAGAAGCCGGCAAGCCCGTTTTTCTCACCTTCGACCGCCTGCTGCGCGACACCCCTTTCGTGGCCGATTTGCGCGCGCTGTTGGCAACCCTGCAGGCCGCCTATCGCCACCCGGTGGAGATCGAGTTCGCGCTGAACGTCCTGGCGGAGGGCGGCTACCGCATCAATCTCCTGCAATGCCGTCCGCTGCAGATGCGCAGCGCCGACGCGGGCGCAAACCTGAGCCCGCGCGGAGATTGGCCCACGCCCATCGAGGCGCGCGGAGCGGTGATCGGGCCGAGCCGCAGTCTGCGACCGGACCGGCTGGTCTATGTCGTGCCTGCCCTCTACGGAAAGATGAGCCAGGGCGAGCGCGCCGAGGTGGCGCGCCTGATCGGTCGCATTAATCAGGTCAGCGCCGGCCGTACCCTCGTACTCCTCGGGCCGGGGCGCTGGGGCACGCGCGATCCCTGGCTCGGCCTGCCGGTGAGCTTCAACGAGATCAACCGGGTGGCGGCGCTGGGCGAGATCGTCACGATGAACGACAATCTGGTCCCCGACGTGTCGCTCGGCACCCATTTCCTCAATGAGCTGATCGAAGCCGACATGCTCTATTTCGCGCTGTTTCCCGGGCGGCCGGGCAATCGTGTCGACGAGACTTTCCTGCTGGGGCAACCGAACCGTCTGGCAGACATCCTGCCCGGACACGAAGGCCAGGCGGAGGCCGTGCGGGTGATCGACCTGCCCGCCGCCGCGGCGCGCTTGCTCGCCGATGCCGAAAACCAGGGGGTCGCGATCCAGATCGATCCAGGCTGATTTGATCCGGCGCGTTGCACGGGGACGGTGCGCGGCGCTATAGTCTGCGCGCCAGGATTGTGCGCGGTCGGGTTTCAACCGGAGCGGCGAATCTCGGCGTCCTATAACACATGAAGAAGGGAGCAGCAGGAAATGAAATACGGGAACCTTGCAGATTTCATGAATTACGTGCGGGCGCGCGATCCCAACCAGCCGGAGTTCCTGCAGGCGGTGCAGGAAGTCATGGGCAGCCTGTGGGGCTTCATCGCCGCCAATCCGCACTATGCCGATGCCGGCCTGCTCGAGCGCCTGGTCGAACCCGAGCGCGCCATCCAGTTCCGCGTCGCGTGGCTGGATGACAAGGGCGAGGCGCAGGTCAATCGCGCCTTCCGCATCCAGCACAATTCGGCGATCGGCCCGTTCAAGGGCGGCATGCGCTTCCACCCCTCCGTCAACCTGTCGATCCTCAAGTTTCTCGCCTTCGAACAGACCTTCAAGAACGCGCTGACCACGCTGCCGATGGGCGGCGGCAAGGGCGGTTCCGATTTCGACCCGAAGGGCAAGAGCCGCGGCGAGATCATGCGCTTCTGCCAGGCCCTGATGGTCGAGCTGTACCGCCATCTCGGCCCGGATACCGACGTGCCGGCCGGCGATATCGGCGTCGGCGGGCGCGAGGTCGGCTTCATGGCCGGCATGATGAAGAAACTCTCCAACAACGCCGCCTGCGTGTTTACCGGGCGCGGCCTGTCCTTCGGCGGCAGCCTGATCCGTCCCGAAGCGACCGGTTACGGCCTGGTCTATTTCGTGCAGGAGCAGCTGGCGCGCAGGAACATGAGTTTCGCTGGCCTGCGCGTATCGGTGTCGGGCTCCGGCAACGTCTCGCAATATGCGATTGAAAAAGTGATCGAGCTCGGCGGCAAGGTGGTGACCTGTTCCGATTCCAGCGGCACCGTCATCGACGAAGCCGGCTTCACCCGCGAGAAACTCGATGCGCTGATGGACATCAAGAACAACCAGTACGGCCGCGTTGCCGAATACGCCCAGAAATTCGGCCTCAACTACGAAGCCGGCAAGCGGCCCTGGGGCGTGCCGGTCGACATCGCCCTGCCCTGCGCGACGCAGAACGAGATCGACGGCGCCGACGCGCGCGAACTGGTCAAGAACGGCGTCAAGTGCGTGGCCGAAGGCGCCAACATGCCTTCCAACCTCGACGCCGTGCAGGTCTTCCTCGAGGCGAAGATTCTCTATGGCCCGGGCAAGGCCGCCAACGCCGGCGGCGTGGCCACCTCCGGCCTGGAAATGACGCAAAGCGCGCGGCGTCTCTACTGGTCGCGCGAGGAAGTGGATGCGCAACTGCATCGCATCATGAAGGACATCCACGCCAGCTGCGTGCGCTACGGCGAGGGCAAGGATGGCTTCGTCAACTATGTCGATGGCGCCAACATCGCCGGTTTCGTCAAGGTGGCCGATGCGATGACTTCCCAGGGCGTTTATTGACGGGCTCCTGCCCCCCCTCCGCAGGAATCGGGGGGGGGAATCGCGGTATACTTTACGGTTCGATGTCGAAAAAGATAGGCCGGAGCCGGCGGGTTCCGGTCGTTCGCGTATCTCTTCGGGAACCGGAAAATGGAACAGCCTTGTCGCGCGGGTCTCTACGACCCCGCCCATGAGCACGATGCCTGCGGTGTCGGCTTTGTCGCCCACATCAAGAATCGGAAAAGCCACGCGATCGTCGCGCAGGGCTTGCAGATTCTGAAAAATCTCGAGCACCGCGGCGCCACCGGCTACGACCCGCTGCTCGGGGACGGGGCCGGCATCCTGATCCAGATTCCGGACGCCTTCCTGCGCGCGGAAATGGCCCGGCAGGACGTCGATCTGCCGCCGCCGGGCAGGTATGGCGTCGGCATGGTGTTCCTGCCGCGCAATTCCGAAAGCCGGCGCGCCTGCGAGGCGGCCATCGACCGCACCATCCGCTATGAAGGACAGGTGCTGCTCGGCTGGCGCGACGTGCCGGTGGACAATCGCGGCCTGGCCCAGGCGGCCCGGGATGTCGAACCGGTGATCCGCCAGGTGTTCATCGGCGGCGGCGAGGACGTGACGGACGGCGACTCGCTCGAGCGCAAGCTCTACATCATCCGCAAGGAGGCGGGGCATCGCGTCCAGGCGCTCAAGCTGCCCGATGGCAGGATGTTCTACGTGCCTTCGATGTCCACGCGCACCCTGGTCTACAAGGGCATGCTGCTGGCCGACCAGGTCGGCAGCTACTACCTCGATTTGGGCGACGAGCGCATTGTCACCGCCCTGGCGCTGGTGCATCAGCGTTTTTCGACCAATACCTTCCCGACCTGGGATCTCGCCCATCCGTTTCGCATGATCGCTCACAACGGCGAGATCAACACGCTGCGCGGCAACGTGAACTGGATTCGGGCGCGCGAGCACAACATCTCTTCGCCGCTCTTCGGCGAAGACCTGCAGAAGATCTGGCCGCTCATCTACGACGGCCAGTCCGATTCCGCCAGCTTCGACAACGCCCTCGAGCTTTTGGTGATGGGCGGCTACAGCCTCGCCCATGCCATGATGATGCTGATTCCCGAAGCCTGGGCTGGCAACGCGCTGATGGACGAGGACCGCCGGGCGTTTTACGAATACCACATGGCGCTGATGGAGCCCTGGGACGGCCCGGCCGCGGTGGCCTTCACCGACGGCCGCCAGATCGGCGCCACCCTCGACCGCAACGGTTTGCGGCCGGCGCGCTACCTGGTGACCGACGACGATCTCGTCATCATGGCTTCGGAGGCCGGCGTGCTGCCGATCCCCCAGGAGCGCATCGTCAAGAAATGGCGCCTGCAGCCGGGCAAGATGCTGCTAATCGATCTGGAGCGCGGCGCCATCGTCGCCGATGCCGACATCAAGCATCGGCTGGCTGCGGCCAAGCCCTACCGGCACTGGCTCGAGAGATCCCGCTATTACGTCGATGACATGCCGAGCGTCGCGCTGCGCGAGACGCTCGGCGCGCCCCTGCTCGATCTGCAGCAGGCGTTCGGCTACTCCCAGGAAGATCTCAAGTTCATACTCGAGCCGATGGCGCTAAATGGCGAGGAAGCGACCGGCTCGATGGGCAACGACAGTCCGCTGCCGGTATTGTCGAGCCGGAACAAGCCCCTGTTCAACTACTTCAAGCAGCTGTTCGCCCAGGTCACCAACCCGCCGATCGACCCGATCCGCGAGGAAATCGTCATGTCGCTGGTGTCGCTGGTCAGCCCCAACCCGAACCTGCTCGGTGTGGACGAGACCGAGCCGACACCCCGGCTCGAGGTGCGTCAGCCCATCCTGGCGCCGGCCGAAATGGCCAAGCTCAAGCAGATCGACAAGCTCACTCGCGGCGCCTTCCGTGCCCAGATCATCGATATCACGACGCCCGCCGCCGGCGGGCCGGCCGGCATGAGCGAGGCGGTCTACCAGGTCTGCCTGCGCGCCGAGCGCGCGGTCGGCGCGGGCTATTCGATCATCATCCTGTCCGACCGCGCCGTCGATGCCAGGCGGGCGCCGATTCCGGCGCTGCTGGCCTGCTCCGCCGTGCACCAGCACCTGGTGCGCGTCGGTCAACGCACCAACTGCAGCCTGATCGTGGAAACCGGCGATGCGCGCGAGACGCATCATTGCGCCCTGCTGGCCGGCTATGGCGCCGAGGCGATCCATCCCTGGCTGGCTTTCGCCAGCATCGCCGCGGCGGCGCCGGGCTGGCCCGGCCGCCCGGCCGCGCAGGACTGCCAGAAACGCTACATCAAGGCGATCGGCAAGGGCTTGATGAAGGTCATGTCGAAGATGGGCATCTCGACCTACCAGTCCTACTGCGGCGCCCAGATCTTCGAGGCGGTCGGGCTGTCGTCCGAATTCGTCTCCCGCTACTTCACCGGGACGCCGACCCGCATCGAGGGCATCGGCCTCAAGGAGGTCGCGTTCGAGGCCCTCGCGGTTCATGCGGCGGCGTTCGGCAACGATCCGCTCCTCGCCAATGCGCTCGACATCGGCGGCGAATACGCGTTCAGGGTGCGCGGCGAGGAACACATGTGGACGCCCGACGCCATCGCCAAGCTGCAGCATGCGACGCGCTCGAACAAGTTCGAGACCTACCGGGAGTATGCGCTCATCATCAACGATCAGAGCCGGCGCCACATGACCCTGCGCGGCCTGTTCGAGCTCCGGCCGGCCGGCCCGCCGGTGCCGCTCGAGGAAGTCGAGCCCGCCAGCGCAATCGTCAGGCGTTTCGCCACCGGCGCGATGTCGCTCGGCTCGATCTCGACCGAGGCGCACAGCACGCTGGCGATCGCCATGAACCGCATCGGCGGCAGGTCGAACACCGGCGAGGGCGGCGAGGATCCGCGCCGCTTCGGCAAGGTCGGCGCCGGCGCGACGGTGGGCAGCGTCGTCGGCATGAACCGCATCGAGCGCGACATTCCGCTCCGGCAAGGCGATTCGCTGCGCTCGGCGATCAAGCAGGTCGCCTCGGGTCGTTTCGGCGTCACCGCCGAATATCTGACCAATGCCGACCAGCTCCAGATCAAGATGGCGCAGGGTGCGAAACCCGGCGAGGGCGGGCAACTGCCCGGTCACAAGGTTTCCGATTACATCGGCTACCTGCGCCACTCGGTGCCGGGGGTCGGCCTGATTTCGCCGCCGCCGCACCACGACATCTACTCGATCGAAGACCTCGCCCAGCTGATCCACGACCTCAAGAACGCCAATCCGAGCGCCTCGATCTCGGTCAAGCTGGTGTCGGAAGTGGGCGTCGGCACCGTGGCCGCCGGCGTGGCCAAGGCCAAGGCCGATCACCTCGTCATCGCCGGCCACGATGGCGGCACCGGCGCCTCGCCGATTTCATCGATCAAGCATGCCGGCACGCCCTGGGAACTGGGGCTGGCGGAAACGCAGCAAACCCTGACCCTCAACCGGCTGCGCGGCCGCATCCGCGTGCAGGTCGACGGCCAGATGAAGACCGGGCGCGACGTGGTCATCGGCGCCTTGCTCGGCGCGGACGAATTCGGCTTCGCCACGGCGCCGCTGGTGGTGGAAGGCTGCATCATGATGAGGAAGTGCCACCTCAACACCTGCCCGGTCGGGGTCGCCACGCAGGATCCGGCGCTAAGGAAACGCTTCACCGGCCAGCCCGAACATGTCGTCAATTATTTCTTCTTCGTCGCCGAGGAGGCGCGCCGGCTGATGGCCGAGCTGGGGGTGCGCCGGTTCGACGACCTGATCGGCCGTTCCGACCTGCTCGACATGAGGAAGGGGGTGGATCACTGGAAGGCGCGCGGCCTCGACTTCTCGCGCATCTTCTACCTGCCGGAGGTGCCGCCCGAGGTGACGCGCCGGCACTGCGAAGCCCAGGATCACGGCATCGACAGGGCGCTCGACCGCCGGCTCATCGAACAGGCGCGCCCCGCCCTGGAGCGCCAGGAAAGGGTGACGTTCGACGCCGTGGTCAAGAATCTCAACCGCACGGTCGGCACGATGCTGTCCCACGAGGTGGCCAAACGCTACGGCCACGCCGGCCTGCCCGACGACTGCATCCGCATCCGGCTGAACGGAACCGCCGGCCAGAGCTTCGGCGCCTTTCTCGCGCGCGGCGTCACGCTCGAACTGACCGGCGAGGCCAACGACTACGTCGGCAAGGGCCTGAGCGGCGGCAGGATCGTCGTCAGGCCGTCGGAGGAATTCAGGGGCAGGCCCGACGAGAACATCATCGTCGGCAACACGGTGCTCTACGGCGCCATCGCGGGCGAGGTGTTTTTCCGCGGCGTCGCCGGCGAACGTTTTGCCGTGCGCAATTCGGGCGCCACGGCCGTCGTCGAAGGCGCCGGCGACCACTGCTGCGAATACATGACCGGCGGCACGGTCGTCGTGCTCGGCCAGACCGGCAGGAATTTCGCCGCCGGCATGTCGGGAGGCATCGCCTACGTCCTCGACAAGGACGGCATGTTCGCCAGACGCTGCAACCTGGCCCAAGTCGCGCTCGAGAAGGTGCTGCCGGCCGCCGAGCAGCCGGACGACGGCACGCGCCATGGTCACCGCGCCGACGAGGACCTGCTGAAATCCCTGCTCGAGAAGCATCTGGCCGAGACCGGCAGCGACCAGGCCCGGCGCATTCTCGCCGACTGGGCCGGGTTTCGCGCCAAGTTCGTCAAGGTGTTCCCGAATGAATATCGCCGCGCATTGACCGAGATGGCGGCGAAGCAATTGAAGGAGGCCGCATAAATGGGCAAGCCCACCGGATTCCTCGAGTTCGAGCGCCAGTCCGAGGGTTATGATCCCGTCGAGGCCCGGCTGAAACACTATGGCGAATTCGTGCCTCATCTGGCCGACAGCCAGGCGAAGCTGCAGGGCGCGCGCTGCATGGACTGCGGCATTCCCTTCTGCAACAACGGCTGTCCGGTCAACAACAACATTCCCGACTTCAACGACGCCGTATATCTGGGCAACTGGCGCGCCGCCGCGGAGATCCTGCATTCGACCAACAACTTCCCCGAAATGACCGGCCGCATCTGTCCGGCGCCGTGCGAGGCGGCCTGCACGCTCGGCATCAATGCCGACCCGGTCGGCATCAAGTCGCTCGAGCGCGCCATCATCGACAAGGCGGGAGAGAACGGCTGGGTCGTGCCCCAGCCGCCAGCGCGCAAAACCGGCAGGAAGGTGGCCGTCGTCGGTTCCGGCCCGGCCGGGCTGGCCGCCGCCCAACAGCTGGCGCGCGCCGGCCACGCCGTGACCGTCTTCGAGAAGAACGCCGCCGTCGGCGGACTGCTGCGCTACGGCATCCCCGATTTCAAACTCGACAAGCGCCTGATCGACTGGCGCGTCGCGCAGCTCAAGGCCGAAGGCGTCAAATTCCGGCTGGGCACCCTGATCGCGGCCGGCGTCCCCAGGGGCGTGGCCAACGATGCCGTCAAGGTGCTCAGCTCGGCGCGACTCATGAAGGATTTCTCTGCCGTGATCCTCGCCGGCGGTTCCGAAACCCCGCGCGACCTGCCGGTTCCGGGGCGCGAACTGGCCGGCGTGCACTTCGCGCTCGAATTCCTCATCCCGCAGAACAAGGAAATGGCGGGCGGCAAGAAAAACCCGATCAACGCGCAGGGCAGACACGTGGTCGTCATCGGCGGCGGCGACACCGGTTCCGACTGCGTCGGCACCTCGAACCGTCACGGCGCCGCCTCGGTGACCCAGTTCGAACTGCTGCCGCAACCGCCCGAGCAGGAAAACAAGCCGCTGGTCTGGCCCTACTGGCCAACCCGCTTGCGCACCTCCTCGTCGCACCAGGAAGGCTGCACGCGCGACTGGTCGGTCGCCACCAAGGCGTTCGTCGGCGAGAATGGCAAGTTGAAGGCGCTCAAGTGCGTGCGTCTCGACTGGAGCGGCGGGAAGATGAAGGAGATCCCCGGTTCCGAGTTCGAAGTCAGGGCCGATCTCGCCTTCCTCGCCATGGGCTTCACCAATCCGGTCGCCTCGATGCTCGCCGCCTTCGGCGTGGCGAAGGATGCGCGCGGCAATGCCGCCGCGACGACGGATGGAGAGAACTGCTACGCCACCAGCGTGCCCAAGGTCTTCGCCGCCGGCGACATGCGGCGCGGCCAGTCGCTCGTGGTCTGGGCGATCCGCGAAGGCCGCCAGTGCGCGCGTGCCGTCGACGAGTTCCTGATGGGGGCCAGCACCCTGCCGCGCTGAGCCATGCTCAATGTCGTCATTCTCGCCGCCGGGCAGGGCAAGCGCATGCGCTCCGACCTGCCCAAGGTGCTCCATCCCGTCGCCGGCAAACCGATGCTGGGCCATGTGGTCGACACCGCGCGGCGGCTGGCCCCCGCGAAAATCTGCGTGGTCCATGGCCACGGCGGCGAAACGGTGCGCGCGGCGCTCGACGCCCCCGACTTGCTCTGGGCGAAGCAGGAGCCGCAGCTCGGAACGGGCCATGCGGTGCTTCAGGCCATGCCTCAGTTGGCCGCCGTCCCGCCGGCGCCGACTTTGGTGTTGTATGGCGACGTGCCGCTGATCCGTGCCGCCACCCTTGAGCGTCTGATCGAGGCGGTCGGTGACGGCAAACTCGCATTGCTCACCGCCCATCTCGACAACCCGCGCGGCTACGGCCGCATCGTGCGCGTCGACGGCAAAGTCGTGCGCATCGTCGAGGAGAAGGATGCCGACGACGCCGAACGCGCGATCCGCGAGATCAACACCGGCATCCTCGTCGCTCCCGGCGCGGCGCTGGCGCGCTGGCTGCCGCAACTGGGCAACCGCAACGCGCAGGGCGAGTACTACCTGACCGACATCGTCGCGCTGGCCGTGGCCGAGGGCATGGAAGTCGTCACCGCGCAGCCGGGCGCGAACTGGGAAACCGACGGCGTGAACAGCAAGAGCCAGCTCGCGCGGCTTGAACGCATCCACCAGCGCAACCTCGCCGAAGCCCTGATGGAGCAGGGCGTCACGCTGGCCGACCCCGATCGCATCGACGTGCGCGGCGAACTGGTCTGCGGCCGCGACGTTTTCATCGACGTCAACTGCGTCTTCGAGGGCCGCGTGACGCTCGGCGACGGCGCACGCATCAACGCCAACTGCGTGATCCAGGATGCCGTGGTCGGGCCGGATTCGGTCATCGGCCCCTTCGCCCGCCTGCGTCCCGGCACGACGCTGGCCGAGGACGTGCATATCGGCAACTTCGTCGAGGTGAAGAACTCGACCATCGCCGCGCATTCGAAGGCGAACCACCTCGCCTACGTCGGCGACGCCACGGTCGGCAGCCGCGTCAATGTCGGCGCCGGCACCATCACCTGCAACTACGACGGCGCCAACAAGCACCGCACGGTGATCGAGGACGACGTCTTCATCGGCTCGGACACCCAGCTCGTCGCGCCGGTCACGGTCGGTCGCGGCGCCACGCTCGGCGCCGGCACCACGCTGACCAAGGATGCGCCGCCGGACCAGTTGACGGTATCGCGGCCGAAACAGATCTCCATCGCGGGTTGGAAACGCCCGCAAAAAACCAAAACCTCGCGGAAGAAAGAGTAACTCCATGTGCGGCATCGTCGCGGCGGCAGCAACACGCAACATCGTCCCGGTTCTCGTCGAAGGATTGAAGAAGCTCGAATACCGCGGCTACGACTCCGCCGGGCTTGCGGTGCTCAACCCTCAGCTTTCGCGCCTGCGCAGCGTCGGGCGGGTGGCCGAACTGGCAGCCCAGGCCGACGGCAGAGCGGCCGGCCTGGGCATCGCGCATACGCGCTGGGCGACGCATGGCGCGCCCTGCGAGCGCAATGCGCATCCCCATATCTCGGGCGGGCTGGCCGTCGTCCATAACGGCATCATCGAGAACTACGCCGAGATCAAGCAGGAACTCGCGGGCAAGGGATATGCCTTCACTTCCGATACCGACACCGAAGTGATCGCCCACCTGATCCAGGAAACGCTGAAGTCCGGCGCCGGCCTGTTCGAGGCGGTGCAGCGCGCCACGCGGCGGCTGGTCGGCGCCTATGCCATCGCCGTGCTGCGCGAGGGCGACGCGGCGGTGGTGGTCGCGCGCCACGGCGCGCCGCTGCTGCTCGGCGTCGGTGCGGACGGGCACTACGCCGCCTCGGATGCCTCGGCGCTCTTGCAGGTGACGCGCCGCATGGTCTATCTGGAGGAGGGCGATGTCGCCGAACTGCGGCGCGACGGTTATCGAATTGTCGGTTCTGGCGGGACGGCGGCGGAACGGACTATCCACGAAAGCACGCTTTCGGCCGACGCCGTTGAGCTCGGCGAGTATCGCCACTACATGCAGAAGGAAATCTTCGAGCAGCCGCAGGCGCTGGCCGCGACGCTGGAGATGATCGGCGGCGCGCAGAGTTTCTCCGCCAACCTGTTCGGCGCGGCCGCACCCGAGGCGCTCTCCGGCGTGAAAACGGTGCTGATCGTGGCCTGTGGCACGAGCTTCCACGCGGGTCTGGTCGCGCGTTACTGGATCGAGCAGCTCGCCGGTCTGCCTTGCACGGTCGAGGTGGCGAGCGAATACCGCTATCGTGTCTCGGTGCCCGATCCCGACCAACTCGTCGTGGCGGTCTCGCAGTCGGGCGAGACGGCCGACACGCTGGCCTCGATCCGCCACGCCAAGGCGCTGGGCATGACCCGCACGCTGGCGCTCTGCAATGTCCCCGAATCGGCCATCGTGCGCGAATGCGCGCTGCGCTTCCTGACCCGCGCCGGCCCGGAAATCGGCGTCGCCTCGACCAAGGCCTTCACCACGCAGCTCGCCGCGCTGTTCCTGCTCGCCGCCACGCTGGCCAAGCAGGCCGGTCGCATGAGCGCGGCGCAGGAGGCCGCCCATCTGACCTCGCTGCGCCATCTGCCGGTCGCCCTGCAGAAAGTGCTGGCGCTCGAGCCGGACATCGCCGCCTGGGCCAGCCTGTTCGCCGACAAGCACCATGCGCTGTTTCTCGGTCGCGGCCACCACTATCCGATCGCGCTCGAAGGCGCGCTCAAGCTCAAGGAGATTTCCTACATCCACGCCGAAGCCTATCCGGCCGGCGAGCTCAAGCACGGTCCGCTCGCCCTGGTCGATCGGGAGATGCCGGTGGTGAGTGTGGCGCCGAACGACGCCCTGCTCGAGAAGCTCAAGTCTAACCTGCAGGAGGTCGCCGCCCGCGGCGGCGAACTGTATGTGTTTGCCGACGCGGATTCCGTCGTGCCGGCCGAAGCGGGCCTGCATATCCTGCGCCTGCCGGAGCATTACGGCCTGCTGTCGCCGGTGTTGCACGTCGTGCCCCTGCAGCTGCTGGCGTATCATGCGGCCCTGGTCAAAGGCACCGATGTCGATAAACCCAGAAACCTCGCCAAATCGGTGACCGTCGAATAACAACGCAGGGAGAGCGACATGCCGAAATTCCACACCGCCGCCATCCGGGCCGTTGCTCTCGTCGGGCATGGCGGCGCGGGCAAGACCACGCTGGCCGAGGCGCTGCTGGTCCGCGCCGGGGCGATTGTCGCCTGCGGCAGCGTCGAAAAGGGCAGCACGGTCTGCGACTTCGACGCGCAGGAAAAGGCTGCGGGCCACTCGCTCCAGTCCGCGCTGGTGAACTTCGCCTGGGAGGACGTCCATGTCCATCTCGTGGACACGCCGGGCTATCCCGATTTTGCCGGCCAGGCGCTCGCCGCTCTCGCCGGCGTCGACACGGCGGTCTGCGTCATCAACGCCCAGACCGGCGTCGAGCTGATGACCGAGCGCATGATGCGCGCCGCCGCCGCGCGCGGCCTGGCGCGCATGATCGTCATCAACAAGATCGACGCCGAGAACCTCGATCTTTCCGGCCTGATGGCCGACATCCGGGACCGCTTCGGTCCGGCCTGCAAGTTTCTCGACCTGCCCACGCCCGATCGCCGGCAGGTGGTCGAGCTGCTCGAGCACGACAGCGGGGAGGCGGATCTCGACAGTGTGGCGCACGCCCACCGCGAGCTGATCGACCAGCTCGTCGAGGAGGACGAGAGCCTGATGGAGCGCTATCTCGAGGATGGCAAGGATCCATCCGCCTCCGAGTTGCATGCGCCGTTCGAGAAGGCGCTGCGCGAAGGGCATCTGATCCCGGTGCTGTTCACCTCCGCCCGCAGCGGCGCCGGCATCGACGAGCTGCTGCACGTGCTGGCGACCCTGGCGCCGAATCCGGCCGAGGCCAACGTCCCGCCCTTCTTCAGGGATGGCGCAGCCTTCCAGCGCGTGCCGGATGCCGACAGGCATGTGCTGGCCCATGTCTTCAAGATCATCGTCGATCCCTACATGGGCAAGGTGGCCGTGTTCCGCGTCCATCAGGGCACGATCAGGAAGGACGCGCAGCTATTCGTCGGCGACGGCAAGAAGGCCATCAAGGTCAGTCATCTCTACCAGCTGCTGGGCAAGGACTACCTCGAGGTCGATGCGCTGCTGCCCGGCGACCTCGGCGCCATCGCCAAGGTCGAGGACCTCGAGTTCGACAGCGTCCTGCACGATTCGCACGACGAGGATCACATCCGCCTCAAGCCGCTTGAGTTTCCCAAGCCGATGCAGGGCCGCGCCGTCGAGACGCAGAAGAAGGGCGACGAGCAGCGCCTGTTCGAGATTTTGCGCAAGCTCGAACTGGAAGACCCCTGCTTCCGCGTCGAACGCCATCCCACCACGCACGAAACCGTGATCTTCGGTCTGGGCGAGATTCATCTGAAGACCAAGCTCGAGCGCATGGCGGCGCAGTACAAGCTCGAACTCACCACTAAGCCGCCGCAGATTCCCTACCGCGAGACGATCACCAAGCCCGCCGAGGGCCATTGCCGCCACAAGAAGCAGTCGGGCGGCGCCGGCCAGTT
>JAGXSN010000144.1 GCA_018333815.1 Sulfuritalea sp.
GAGAATCTCGGCGGCGCGCGCCCGCGCCGCATAGCCGCCGATGTCCTGCAGGCGGGCGTGCAACTCGGCGATCAGATGGCCGTCGTGCGCGTCTTCCGCATCGAGCAGCGCCGCTTCGACTTCGCGCAACTCGGTGTCGCCGTCGAGGACATATTCGAGCGCCGGGGTCGGCAGGGCGGGCGTTTCCTGCGCCACATGGCCGATGCGCCAGGCCGGCGGCAGCTCCAGATCGCCGCTCTCGGCATGCAGTTCGCCCAGCAGCAGCGCCAGGAAGGAGGACTTGCCCGAGCCGTTGGCGCCGGTCAGCCCCACCTTCCCGCCCGGATGGATCTGCAGCGAAACGGCGCTGACGAGCGGCCGGCCCGCGCGGGCCAGGCAAAGCGTGCGCAGGAGGATCATCCGGGCGAAGCGCTGGAACGTCTGCGCGCGAGCGGCGCTTACCCGACCGAGGCGATGAAGCCCTGCCAGTTCGCCCATTCCGCCCGACAGGCCTCGGGCGTCGGCAGGGTGGCCGGAATCGCGAGGCACTCGAAGGGCGACAAGGCCTGGGCCACACGCACGGCGCGCGCCAGCGCGTCATACCACTCGCGGTCCACGTCGTTGCGTCCCGCGGCGGCGGCCGACACGGCTTCGGGAAACTCGAAACGCTGCAGGTAGCGCTCGGATACCCTGCCGATCTCGCAGGGGAAAATCTCCCGCTGCAACCGCGCCTTGGTGATCGGGTCCGCGTCCCGGCAGCGTTCCAGATAGCGCGCCATCAGCGCCGGGTAGGTTTCGGCCACGGCCAGCCAGCCGATGCCGGAAACCAGCCCGGTGGTGAAGGCTTCGTCGGCGCGCGTGTCCGGCAGCCCGTGCTCGGGCAGCAGCGCGCGCATCGCCGCGCCGGTGGCGACGGCGTTGAGCCAGAATGCCCGGTAGTCGAAGCCGGGGCAGACGCCCCGCTGGTAGCGCACCATCATTTCGGCGACAAACACGATGCGCTTGACGAAGCGGGTGCCCAGGCGCGTGACCGCCTGCGGCACCGAAGCCGTCTTGCCGGCTGCGGCAAAACGGGCGGCATTGGCGTAATTGATCAGCGAGGCCGAAATCACCGGGTCGGGCTGGATGACGCCGGCCACGGTGCGCGCGTCCCCCGCTTCCGCGGCCACGGCGACCTTGCGGAAGATCAGGCCCGGCGCCGGCAGATTGCCGTGCGATTCGACCGCGTCGAGAAATTCCGCCATCGGCGGGGTCATCGGATTCTGGCTGGGCCCCTCGACCAGCGCCGAGAGCAGCTCGATCGCCGCCTCTCCCGCCGCGCCGACATCCTTGTAGAAGGCGTCGATGCTCAGGCCATCGCTGAAGCGCTGGTAGTCGACCCGGGGCGCCGTCCCGCCCGGGCCGACTTGCGAGAAATCCGGCCGGGCGCGGTTGAAGCGGCCGAAGTTGTCGATCGTCACCCAGACCGCAGCGGTCGCGGCATCGCCCAGCCGGGCGCGCATCCAGTCGATGACATGGGGGGCGAGCTGCTGGATCGTCCGGCCGGGATCGTGGCGCGGATCGCAGGCCAGCGCCACCACCGCCGGTTCGCCGCCGGTCGCCGGCACGTAAGAAACGACGACGCCTGAACCTGGGCCGGTCTCGCCGTTCGCCGCCACGGCAAGCTCGATCGTTTGGGGGTTATCCGGATTCATTGCGCCTTGCTCCTTTAAGTTCGCCCGATTTTACGCCTTCGGCCGGAGGGCGATCCAGGCGGCTGGTGTAAGATCGTCCATCATGGTTCCTCACCTCGCCACCGCGCTCGCCGGGCCGCTGCTGGCCCTCGAAAAGCGCTTTCTCGATGCCGAGACGACCATCGAACGCTGGCTGCGCGGCCGGTGGCTGGAGCATACGCCGCCGTTCTACTGTTCGGTCGATCTGCGCAACAGCGGCTTCAAGCTTGCTCCCGTCGATACCAACCTCTTTCCGGGCGGCTTCAACAACCTGGATCCGGCCATGCTGCCGCTGTGCGTGCAGGCCGCGGCCGTGGCCGTCGAAAGAATCTGCCCGGAAGCGAAGAACCTGCTGCTGGTGCCCGAGAACCACACGCGCAACCGCTTCTACCTGATGAACGTCGCGCGGCTGGCCGCCATCTTGCGTCACACCGGCCTCAACGTGCGCATCGGCACGCTGCTGCCCGACGTCGACAGACCTCTCACGCTCGATCTGCCCGACGGCCAGACGCTCACGCTCGAACCCTTGCGCCGCTTCGGCGCGCTCGGCCCCGACGGTCTCGGCCGCCGCCTCGGCCTGGTCCGCGATCCGCAGTTCGACCCCTGCGCGATCCTGCTCAACAACGACCTGTCGGCCGGCGCGCCGCCGCTCCTGCAGAACCTGCAGGAGCAATTCGTCATTCCGCCGCTCCATGCCGGCTGGCATGTGCGCCGCAAGTCGCGCCATTTTGCCGCCTACCGCCGCGTGGTGCGCGAGTTCGCCCAGCTGCTCGATCTCGATCCCTGGCTGCTCGACCCCGAATTCGCCGTCTGCGGCGCAATCGACTTCCGGGAGAAAAGCGCTGAAATGCGCGGCACCGACTGCCTCGCCACCAGCGTCGACAAGTTGTTGTTCCACATCCGCGCGAAGTATCGGGAGTATGGCATCGACGCCACGCCCTTCGTTGTCGTCAAGGCCGATGCCGGCACCTACGGCATGGGCATCATGACCGTGAAGGACGCCAGCGAGGTGCGCGAGCTCAACCGTCGCCAGCGCAACAAGATGGCCGTGGTCAAAGAAGGGCTGCCGGTCACCGAGGTGATCCTCCAGGAAGGCGTGCCCACCTTCGAGACGGTAGACGAAGGCGTCGCCGAGCCGGTGGTGTACATGATCGACCGCCATGTCGTCGGCGGCTTCTACCGGGTGCATGCCGGGCGCGGCGTGGACGAGAATCTCAATGCGCCGGGCATGCACTTCAAGCCGCTCGCCTTCGAGACGGGCTGCACCCTGCCCGACAGCGCCCAGGCGCCCGACGCGCCGCCCAACCGCTTCTACGCCTACGGCGTGGTGGCGCGCCTGGCCCTGCTCGCCGCCGCGCTGGAACTGGAGCAGGGCGGCGAAACGTGAAGCGCCCGTACAGCCCGGCCCGAGCGGACCCAATAACCGCCGGGCCGCTACGCACGCTCCTGCTGATGCTGGCCGCGGCCGTGCTCGCCGCCTGCGGGCCGCGCCCGCCCGTGACGCAGGAGGCCTTCGTCTTCGGCACGCGCGTCGAGATCCTGGTCTGGGGCGCGCCGGACATCCGGGTCGACACCGCGCTGGCCGAGGTGTTGCAGGAGTTCGACCGCCTGCACCGCGCCTATCATGCCTGGCAGCCCTCCGAACTCACCGCCCTGAACGAGGCGCTCGCCGCCGGTCGCCCGCACGAGGTCTCGGAAGAGCTGGCGGAGCTGCTCCTCTCCGCCCAAACCCTGGCGGCGCAGGGCGAGCACCTGTTCGATCCGGGCATCGGCCGGCTTGTCGCCCTCTGGGGTTTCCAGGGCGACGCGCCGAAGCCCGTCCTGCCCGACCCGGCCGAGCTGGCCCGCCTGGTCGCCGCCCGACCCTCGATCGCCGATCTCGCCATCGACGGGCGCCGCGTCGCCAGCGCCAACGCTTCCGTCGCGCTCGATTTCGGCGGTTACCTGAAGGGCGTGGCGCTCGATCGGGCCGTGGCCATCCTCAAGACACGCAACATCCGCAACGCGCTCGTCAATATCGGCGGCAACGTCAAGGCCCTGGGCCGCAAGGGCGAAACGCCGTGGCGCGTCGGCATCCGGCACCCGCGCGCCGCGACGGGCGGCGCGCCGCTGGCCACGCTCGAACTTCGGGATGGCGAGGCGATCGGCACCTCGGGCGACTATCAGCGCTATTTCGAGCTCGACGGCCGGCGTTACAGCCATCTGATCGACCCGCGCAACGGCCGGCCGGCAACGGGAACGCAATCGCTCACCATCCTCATCCCGCCGGGGCCGGCGGCGGGCATGCGCTCGGATGTGCTCTCCAAACCGCTGTTCGTCGCCGGCGACGACTGGCCGCGCCTGGCGCAGGCTCTCGGCGTGCATCAGGTGCTGCGCGTCGATGACGCCGGCAAGCTGAGCGCCACGGCGGGGATGAAAGAACGCCTGACCTTCGGGAGCCCCGATCTGACCGTCGACGTCGTGCCATAATCGCCGTCATGCCTCGCCGCGCTTGCCCCCCGGTTCCGCGTCCTCTCCCATGATCGGCCTGTTTCTCATCACCCACGACGCGCTCGGCGAAACGCTGATCCAGTGCGCCAGCCACGTGCTGAACCGGCGTCCAGAGCAGATCATGCAGCTCGGCGTCGCCGCCGGCGACGATCCCAGCGACCTCCTGCCGCTGGCGCGCAAGCTTCTGGCGCTCGTCGACGCCGGCGAGGGCGTGCTGGTGCTGACCGACATCTACGGCGCCACGCCCGCCAACCTGGCCGCCAAGCTGCTCGTGGCAGGGCGCGTCGAGGGGCTGGCCGGCGTCAATCTGCCCATGCTGCTGCGCGCGATCGGCTACCGCGACAAGGGCATGGAGACGCTGATCACGCGCGCCACCGGCGGCGGGCGCGACGGCGTGCTCAACCTGCTCAGGCACTGAAACGGCATGCCCAGGGCGCAGGCCGAGATCGTCAACCGCCTGGGACTGCACGCGCGCGCCTCCGCGCAGCTGACGCAGCTGGCCGGCCGCTTCCCCTGCGAAGTCTGGATGGAGCGCGGCGGGCGGCGCATCAACGCCAAGAGCATCATGGGCGTGATGATGCTGGCGGCCGGCAAGGGCAGCACCGTGACCGTCGACACCGCGGGCGAGCAGAGCGAGGCGGCACTGGCCGCCATCCTCGCCCTGATCGCCGATCGCTTCGGGGAGGAGGACTGAAATGCCGTTCTGCCTGCACGGCCTGGCGGTCTCCCAGGGCATCGCCATCGGGCGCGCCCGCCTCGTCTCCCATGCCACCCTCGAAGTCGCGCACTACACGATCAAGGAACGCGACGTCGGCGCGGAAATCGTGCGCTTCGAGGAAGCGATCCGCGCCGTCGGCGCCGAGCTGGCCGCCCTGCACGCGGATGCCCTGGCGCCGGGCACGCCCAGCGAGCTGTCGGTCATCATCAATGTGCATGCGATGTTTCTCGAGGATCCGCTCATCGCGACAGCCCCCAAGGATCTGATCCGCACGCGCCGGTGCAACGCCGAATGGGCTCTGGTGCAGCAAATGGAGCACCTGGTCGCGCAGTTCGACGAAATCGAGGACAGCTATCTGCGCGAGCGCAAGCACGACATCGTGCAGGTGGTCGAGCGGGTGTTGCGCGTCCTGCTCGACAAGCCGCGCCGGCTCGGGCGGCGCGGCGGCGAGAGCGAGATCGTCATCGTCGCCCGCGACCTGTCCCCGGCCGACACGATCCAGTTCAAGAATCTCCGGATCGCCGGCTTCGTCACCGACCTGGGCGGCACCACATCGCACACGGCGATCGTCGCCCGCAGCCTCGCCATCCCCGCCGTGGTCGGCCTGCACCACGCCCGTCCGCTGGTGCGCGAGGACGACCTGCTCGTCGTCGACGGCACGCGCGGCGTGCTGATCGTCGACCCCGACGAGCGCGTGCTGGCGGAATACCGGCTGCGCAAGCTCGAGCTCGAGCTCGAACGGTCGAAGCTGAAACGCCTCGCGCCGGCGCGCGCCGCCACGCTCGACGACGTGGACATCAGCTTGCAGGCGAACATCGAACTGCCGCAGGACGTCGAGCAGGTCAGGGAGTCCGGCGCGGACGGCGTCGGCCTGTTCCGCACCGAATTCCTGTTCATGAACCGCGATGCCCTGCCCTCCGAGGACGAACAGTTCGAGGCCTACCGCCACGTCGCCCGGGCGCTTGCCGGCAAGCCGGTGACCATCCGCACCCTGGACATCGGCGCCGACAAGACGGCGCGCGCCCTGGCGGGGACCGAGCGCCCGTCGCCCAATCCGGCGCTGGGCCTGCGCGCGATCCGCTATTGCCTGGCCGAACCCCAGATCTTCCTCGCCCAGCTGCGCGCGATCCTGCGGGCTTCGGCTTGCGGCAAGGTGCAGATTCTGGTGCCGATGCTCGCCCATGCGGCCGAAATCGTCCAGACGCTCGCCATGATCGAGCAGGCCAAGCAGCAGCTGCGCGAGCGGCGCTGCAAGTTCGACGACCGCATCGCCGTCGGCGGCATGATCGAAATTCCCGCCGCGGCGCTCGCGCTCGCCCCCTTCGTCAAGCATCTGCAGTTCCTCTCGATCGGCACCAACGACCTGATCCAGTATCTGCTCGCCATCGACCGCGCCGACGAGGCCGTCGCCCACCTCTACGACCCCCTCCATCCGGCTGTGCTGCGCCTGCTGACGCAGGTCATCCGGACCGCGCGCCGAGCCGAGGTTCCGGTCGCCGTTTGCGGCGAGATGGCCGGCGACCCGCGCATGACGCGCCTGCTGCTCGGCATGGGCCTGCGCCAGTTCTCGATGCATCCGACCCAGCTGCTCGAGATCAAGCAGCAGGTCGTCATGGCCGACGCCGCGCAGCTCGCGGCGCGGGTAAAGAGCCTGCTGCGCGGCGAGGATCCGGAACGCATCCGCGCCCTGGTCGAACGGCTCTGAGCTCTCCACCGGGGCCATCCGGCCCGCGCCGACTTTGCGGATTTTTCTGCTAGAGTTCGCCCCCTATGCGCAAGATCCTGACTCTCGCCCTGTGCGCCTGCGCCATCGCCGCGGCGCACGCCGACGAGACGGCGGCACAGCCGCCCGCGCCGCCGTCGTTCATCGAGCGCTCGTTTGGCGGCGTCGAGGCCGTGCTGGAGCGCTCGCTCAACTACATCGGCGTGCGCTACCAGCGCGGCGGCAGTTCGCCGGAAACCGGCTTCGACTGCTCGGGCTTCGTCAAATACCTGTACGACGAAACCCTCGGACTGGTGCTGCCCCACAACGCCAAGGCCATCGCCCAGCAGGGCGAACGGGTTGAAAAAACCGAACTGCAACCCGGCGACCTGGTGTTCTTCAACACGATGCGCCGCGCCTTTTCCCATGTCGGCATCTATCTGGGCGACGGTCGGTTCATTCATGCCCCGCGGACCGGCAAGCGCGTGCGCGTCGAGGACATGACCAGTCGCTACTGGAGCCGCCGGTTCAACGGCGCGCGCCGCGTCCAGCCGTAGGCCGCCGATGTCCGAGCCCGGCAGCATCGGCCCGGTCGAGGCGCGGCGACAGGTTTTCAATGAACCGCTCACGCTCGCCGCCGGCACCGTCCTGCCGCAATGGGAGCTGGCCTACGAAACCTACGGCACGCTGAACGCGGAGCGCTCGAACGCGATCCTCGTCTGTCACGCGCTTTCCGGCCACCACCACGTCGCCGGCTGGTATGCCGACAACCCCAAGAACGTCGGCTGGTGGGACAACATGATCGGCCCCGGCAAGCCGATCGACACCAACCGCTTCTTCGTCGTCGGCGTCAACAACCTCGGCGGCTGCCATGGCTCGACCGGCCCCTCGACCATCAACCCCGCCACCGGCCAGCCCTGGGGGGCGGACTTCCCCGTCGTCACCGTCAATGACTGGGTGAAGGCGCAGGCGCGGCTGGCCGACGCGCTGGGCATCGAACAATGGGCCGCCGCGATGGGCGGCTCGCTCGGCGGCATGCAGGCCCTGCAGTGGACGATCGACCTGCCGGCGCGCGTGCGCCATGCGCTGGTGATCGCCGCCGCACCGAAGCTCACCGCCGAGAACATCGCCTTCAACGACGTCGCCCGCCAGGCGATCCTGACCGACCCGGATTTCCACGGCGGCCACTTCTACCGTCACGACACCCGGCCGACCCGCGGCCTGCGGCTGGCGCGCATGCTCGGCCACATCACCTACCTTTCCGACGATCAGATGGCGGTGAAATTCGGCCGCAAGCGGCGACCCGAGGCCGGCAGCTACGGCTTCGGCGTCGAGTTCGAGATCGAATCCTACTTGCGTTACCAGGGCGACAAGTTCGCCGGCTGGTTCGACGCCAACACCTATCTGCTGATGACCAAGGCGCTCGACTACTTCGACCCGGCCGAACCTTTCGGCGACGATCTCGCCGCCGCGCTGGCCGGCGCGCGCGCGAAGTATCTGGTGATCGCCTTCAGCACCGACTGGCGCTTCTCGCCGGCCAGGAGCCGCGAGATCGTCAATGCGCTGGTGAAGAACCAGCAGCCGGTCAGCTATGCGGAAATCGTCAGCCAGCATGGTCACGACTCCTTCTTGATGGACGACGGCTACTATCACGCCGTGGTGGCGGCCTACCTGCGCAATATCGAAACGTGATCCACGCCATGAAACGTCCCGACTTCGCGGTCATCGCCGGCTGGATGAAGGCCGGCGAGAGCGTGCTCGACCTCGGCTGCGGCGAGGGCGAACTGCTGCGCCTGCTGGCCACCCGCGGCCTGCGCGGCTGGGGCATCGAGCGCGACCCCGGCCACGTGCTCGCCGCCATCGAGAACAGCGTCAATGTCCTCCAGAGCGACCTCGAAGCGGGACTCGCCGGCTTCGAGGACAATGCCTTCGACCATGTCGTGCTGTCGCGTACGCTGCAGACCGTGCGCCACACCCAGCAGATTCTCGCCGAGATGCTGCGCGTCGGCCGCGAGGCGGTGGTGTCCTTCCCGAACTTCGCCTACTGGAAGAACCGCATGGCGGTACTCAACGGCCGCATGCCGGTTTCCGAAGACCTGCCCTACCAGTGGTATGACACCCCGAACGTGCGCTTCTTCACCCTGCTCGACTTCGAGAGCCTGTGCGACGGCATGGGCATCGTCATCCGCGAGCGTCAGGTGCTCGACGAGCGCGGCGCGCTCGTCCCCGAGGAACACAATTTCCTCGGCAGCCTGGCCGTCTATCGCATCGGCCGGGGCGCGTAACCCCGCGCCGGCACTCGCGGTCCGCTCCCGATTCAGGGCTGCTGCGCCGGCGCCGGCGGAGCGGGAGGCGCCGCCGGGCTGGGGGTGGCGCCCCAGGTTTCCAGCCGTGCCGGTGTCTTCATCATGTCGAGATTGCCCGGCATGCCGACCAGCGGCCACCACAGCGCCTGAACGACGCCCGCCAGCGTCAGGCAGATGAAGGTGCGCAGAACGAAGACCTTGAACGCCTCCCACTGGGTGAAATAGCCCAGGCCGTAGGCGATCAGGGTCGGCGGGCAGCCGATCACCAGCAGCACGAAGGTGGTGGCGAGCGGAACCGTCATCGCCACCGGCAGCGTCGGGGTGCCGGCCATGTCCGCCATCGGCACGACGATCGGCACGAGCAGCGCGGCGGCGGCGGCGTTCGCCATGAAACTCGTGATGATGGCGCTGATCCAGCCCACGCCCCAGGACACGATCGGCCAGGCCTGGCCGTGCAGCAGGGGCAGCAGCTGCTCGGCGATCCATTTCCCCGCGCCGGTATCGAGCATCGCGATGCCGAGCGCGAAGCCGGCGCCGAACACCATCATGGGATTCCAGGGAAACTCCTCCAGGCACTTCTTCCAGTCGGCGATGCCGAAAACCATGCAAGCGACTACGAAGGCGACGCCGATCACCGAGATATGCACTTTCGTCGCGTCGCTCAGCATCCACAGCGCCAGGGTAATCGTCAGCAAGAACGCCAGCAGCCTTTCCGCGGCCTTCATCGGCGGCAGCTTCTCGATCTGCACCGTTGCCGGCAGCTCCTTGATCCTGGGCGGCATCATGATCATCACGGCCAGCCAGGTTCCCAGGCCGTAGACCAGCGAGGGCACCATCTGGTAGATCATGTACTCGAGAAAGCCGATGTTGTAGCCGGTCAGCTCCATGAACATCTCGGCCGACACCGGCGAACGACCGCTGCCGACGAAGGTGGCGCCGCCGCCCGACGCGGCGCCGAGCGGAATCACCAGCATGAAATGCTTGGCGAAGCTGCTGTTGCTGGCGGGGGTGATGCCCATCCTGGCGAAGATCGGCAGGATCGCGAACAGCAGGATGATCGTGATCGCCGCGTCGTGGGTCCAGGCGGCGAGGAAGCACGAGGACATGCACAGGGTGAAACTTAGCACCTTGACGTTCCGGCCCGCTGCGCGCATCACCCGGTTGAGGATCCGGTTGGGCAGGGTGGTCTGGGCCAGCACCACCCCCATCATGATGATCGTGAACACGAACACCACGGTCTGGTGCGCGTAGGGCTGCCAGGCTTTCGCCGGCGTCTGGATGCCGAAAAGGGCCAGGCCGGCGCCGACGCCCAGGGCGGTGACGCCGATCGGGATGGCCTCCGAGGTCCACAGGATGACCACCGCGACCAGGAGGGCGAGAAACTTGTGGCCCCGCAGCGACAGGCCCTCCGGGGTGGGCAGCAAATAGACCAGGATTCCCGCCGCAACGGCGATGGCGACCCACTTGTAGCTGCGCCGGCGCGCCTTGCGCCGCGCTTCTTCGTCCTCGATTTCCCTCAGGCGACCCTCCGCGACGCCCAGTTCCAGCAGCCGGGCGCCTTCACCGGGGCAGGGGAAGGCCGTCTTTTCACTCATGGGAGGTCCTCGCTTGCGTCATCGCAGACCGCCAGGGGCTGCCTCATCCCGGCCCGGGATCGCAGCACACATACTTGATCTTGTCGAGAATGGCGCGATAGACGTCGGTGAAACGCAGCAGGCCGATCAGCCGCTTGCCGTCGGTGACGAACAGCGAATGGTGTTTGCCGACGATGAAACGATGCAGCGCCTTGTTCAGGCTGTCGCCCGGTTCGACGATCTGGGTGGAGGGGGGATCGCAGATAAAGTCCTTGATCTTCGTGTCCCTGGAGCGGACGCAAAGGTCGTCCCAGGCCGTCGCGCCCAACTCCTGCAACGCGCGCACCGAGCCCGAGCGCATCACGTATTTGTAGTTGTCGTCGATGATCTTGGCGTGTTCGCCCAGCTTCTTCGGGTAATCCGCATCGAGGCCGCGGACGACGTCCTTGGGGGTGAGCTTGCCGACCACCCGGTTCTCCCCGTCCACCACCAGGAGGATGCGTTGCTGACGCTTGCCGGAGGAAAACTCGGTCTCGACCTGATCCAGCGTCAGGATCGCCTCGCGCAGGGTGCTCTCCTGGGAGATCGCGGGAAACTTGTCCACCGTGATCATCAGGTCTTCGACCTTGTTCATGGTCTTCGCTCCGATTCAGGGGCGGGCTGTCGCACCACCACGCTGCGGCGCGTCCGCCGGCCAGGGCCGGTCCGCCCGCAGGCGCACGCAGGCCGGGCACAGCGCGCGCTCCATGTGCAAGCCCATGTGGCCGCCGGGCATGCGTTCCCGGACGAAGCGGCGCTGCGCCACGGTCTGGTATTGCGCGCCGCAGCCGCTGCATTCGACCAGCGCTTGTTCGCGCACCACGGTGCCGGTGATGATGGTACGCCGTACGCCATCGGCGTCCTCGATGCGGATCGCGCCGGTCGGGCAGACCTGCGCGCAGGCCCCGCAGCCGATGCAGCGCTCCGCCGGCCGCGTGAAGTCGAAGTAGGCAAGCCGGCCGGCGGCCACGCCTTCCTCGATGTCCGCCATGCGCAGCGCTTCGATCCCCATTTCGCTGCACGCGAGCTGGCACAGGCCGCAGCCGATGCAGAAATCGCAGCGCAGGCAGCGGCTGGCTTCGCCGTGCGCCATGGCGTCGGTCAGCCCCTGCTCGATTTTCACATAGTTGCCTGCGCCGACGCGCTCCTCGACGTCCTTCTCGGGCATCATGGCGCGATGCAGGTAGCTGCGTTCGCGCGGCGCGACTTTCAGCGGGACGACCTCGGCGCGGCGCACCGGCTTACCGGCATCGGCATCGATCGGCGCGCCGGTCAGCCAGGCATGGATCGACCCCGCCGCGATCTTGCCGGAACGGATCGCCTCGACCGCCGTGCGCGGGCCGTGGGCGACGTCGCCGCCGGCGAACACGCCCGGCGCCTTGGTCATCAGCGTGCGCGGCTCCGTGACGATGAAGCCGCGCGTCACTTCCAGGCCGCTGCCCTCGATGCTGGTCAGGTCGGCGCCCTGACCGACGGCGAAGATGATGTGATCGGCCTCGATCGTCATGCGGCGCTCGCCGTCGAACTTCGGATTGAAGCGGCGCTGCCCGTCCGCTTCCTCGAACACCTGTTCGCAGTGCTGGAAGACCATTTCGCCTTCCTCGTCGATCCTGAGCGGGCCCCAGCTCGGGTGGAGCCGGACTCCCTCGGCGACGCACTGCTCGATCTCGTGATGACTGGCAGGCATCTCGCGGCGCTTCTCGAGGCAGACCATGTCGACCTGCCGGGCGCCCTGGCGCACCGCCGTCAGCGCCACGTCGATGGCGACGTTGCCGCCGCCGATGACGATGACGCGCGGGCCGACCTGCACCTCCAGGCCGCTGCGCACGTTGCGCAGGAAGTCGATGCCGCCGAGCACGAAGGGCTGATGCAGACCCTCGACCGGGACGAAACGCGAGATCTGGGTGCCGAGGCCGAGGAACACCGCATCGTAGTCCTTGCGGAAGGCATCGAGGTTGTCGACCTTGGCGTCGCAGCGGATCGGGATGCCCAGCGCCGCGATCTGCGCGATTTCCTGGTCGAGCAGGTCGGGAGGCATGCGATAGGCGGGAATGCCGTAGCGCAGCATGCCGCCGGGTTGGGCCTGGGCCTCGAACACTTCCGGCGCGTGGCCGAGAATGCGCAAGTAGTAGGCGGCGGTCAGGCCGGCCGGGCCGGAGCCGACGATGCCGATCTTCTTGCCGGTCGGCGGCGCCAGCGCGGGCCGGGGGTAGCCGCCTTCGGCGAGGCAGCGCTCGGCCGCCCAGGCCTTCATCGGGCGGATGAACACCGCGCCGTTGCCGGCGCTGCGCACGCAGGCCGACTCGCACGGCGCCGGGCAGACCAGGCCGCAGGTGAGCGGGAACGGATTGTCGCGGGCGATCACCTCGACGGCGGCGCGGTGGTCGCCGTGGCCGATATGGGCGATGAAGCTCGGAATGTCGATGTTGGCGGGACAGGTGCTGTGACAGGGCGCGGCGTTGCGTTTCAGGCAGATCCCTTCCGGACAGTGCGCCCGCTGCACGTGGTCTTCCCACTGCTCGCGGAAATGGCGCAGCGCGCTGCCCAGCGGCCAGGCGGCCGCGAGACCCTGGGTCTGGAGCTCGAGCGCAAGTTCGTCGAGTTCCCTCAGGTGCGACGCGCGGCCATGACCGACGGTGATCTCGGCCACCAGCCGGGCGACGCGCGCGAGCAGGGCGCGCACGTCGCCCGGCTCCTTGTCCGCCAGCTGCCAGTAACGGTAGAGGGCGCGGCGCGTCTGCTCGACGATGCAGACCCCCTCGGCCAGGATCATCAGGCTGGCCGGCGTCGGCGCGATCCCTGCCGCCGCCAGCACCAGGGGCTGGCAAGTCAGGTCGGCTTCGGAGAGCGGCAGGAAGCCGCCCATGCCGTTGTCGAACACAAGGATCGCATCGCGCCCCATCACCTCGACGCCGCCGCCCCAGTCGTAGATCAGCCGGCGCAGCTTGTCGTCGCGCCGCACCTCGATCAGGCCGCGCTGTTTCATGCCGCGCCGCAGGGTCAGGAGCCAGGCGTCGAGCGCGCCGCCATTCTTGCCGGCGAACAGCAGGGCGATGCGGCACCAGGTTTCCGGGGTATGCACCAGATGGTTGGCGTCGCGCGCGTAGGCGTCGCTCCAGCACACCGGGCTGCCGTTGCGCCTGACCTCGACCTGCAGGCGCCGGCCGCCGGCCAACCCCTGGCGCCGGATGGCGTCCAGCGCGTTGAGGAAGCCGACCTCGCTGCCGGTCAGCTCGGGCGACAGGCGCAGCTCGACCCGGCCGGTGTTGCGCAGCCCGGCCGCGATCAGCAGTCCGTCGGCGAGCAGCCCGGGCGCGCCGGTGAGCACGGCGGCCTGGCCGAGCGCGCGCGGATCGAGACCGGTGGCATCGATCACCAGCGCGGAGGCGCCGCGGCCGCGGATGAACTGGCGCCAGACATGGTAAATCGGCTCGCCGGTGTAGCCGCATTCGGCCAGGCCGGCCTCCTGCACCCGCTGCAGCCGCTGCAGCGGGTTGAGCGACTGG
>JAGXSN010000145.1 GCA_018333815.1 Sulfuritalea sp.
AAACCTTCGGCGCGATCCGCCTCTGGCGCGACAGCCTCTGACCATGCCAGCCCTTGAAACCTGGGAACTGCTTTCCTACGTCGTCACGGTGATCGGCCTGCCGCTCGCCATCGGCGTGTTTCTCTTCGAACAACGCAAGGAGCGCGAAAATGAAGAGGAAGCGGCCTGGCAGCAGCTGGCGGACGCCTACAACGATTTTCTCGAAGTCGTGCTCGCCCATCCCGACCTCAGGCTGCGCAGCCAGGCGCCGACGCCCGACCTGAACGAGGAGCAACGCGAACGGATGCTGGTCATCTTCGACATGCTGATCTCGCTGTTCGAACGCGCCTACCTGCTGCTCTACGAGGAGGACATGAATGAAAAGGAGCGGCGCCGCTGGCATTCCTGGGAAGACTACATGCGCGAATGGTGCGGCCGCGCCGACTTCAAGGCGCGCCTGCCGGAACTGCTGCGCGGCGAGGATCCGGACTTTTCCGCCTACATCCTGCGCCTGGCCGAGGAAACGAGACAGGCGTAAGTCGGCGCCGGCGGGACGGCAGGGACGCATCACGACCCGAGCAGTTCGCGCGCGTGACGGCGCGTGGTTTCGGTGATCTGCATGCCGCCGAGCATGCGCGCGATCTCCTCGACACGCCCGGCCGCGTCCAGCACGCTGACGCGACTGACGACAGCCTGTTCGCCCTGCGTTTCCTTGCGGATCGACCACTGCCAGTCGGCGCAGGCCGCCACCTGCGGCAGATGGGTGACGCACAGCACCTGGCGGTCCGCGCCGAGCTGTTTCAGCATGCGCCCGACGATCTCCGCGACGCGCCCGCCGATGCCGACATCCACCTCGTCGAAAATCAGCGTGCCGGCGGTATGCGCCTGGCTGGCGATCACCTGCAGCGCGAGGCCGATACGCGACAGTTCGCCGCCCGAGACCACTTTCGCGAGCGGGCGCGGCGGCTGGCCGGCGTTCGCGGCAACGAGGAATTCGACGCTCTCGAGACCGTGAGACGAGGACTCGGCCAGGGTCTCGATGCGGACTTCGAAGCGACCGCCGGGCATCGCCAGTTCCTGCATCGCAAAAGTCACCCGCTCGGCCAGCTTTGCCGCCGCGTTCTGCCGTTCCTTGCTCAGACGTTTCGCCACCCGATGGTAAGCCGTGGCCGCCTCCGCCTCGCGCGCCGCCAGCGCCGCGGGATCCGCAGCCAGCGTCAGTTCGGCCAGCCGCGCCCGCAGGCGCTCCAGCGCCTCGGGCAGTTCCGCGGGTGCGACCCGATGCTTGCGCGCCAACTGCGTCACTGCGGCGATGCGCGCGTCCAGTTCGCCCAGCCGCGCCGGATCGAGGTCGAGCCGATCGCGGTAGCGCCGCAGCGCGTGGCCCGCCTCCTCAAGCTGGATCAGGGCTCCTTCGAACAGCTGCGCCGCCTCATCCAGCGCGGCATCGCAGAAAGTCAGCTCGGCCAGCCGGCCGCCCGCGCGCTGCAGCCCCGTCAGCGCGCCGGCATCCTCGTCGTCCAGCAAGGCCAGCGCCGCGTCGCTCGCTGCCAGCAGGCTGGCGGCATGGGCGAGCCGGCGCTGCTCGGCTTCGGTTGCGCGCCAGGCCTCTGCATCGAGACCGAGGGCGTCGATCTCCTTGACCTGCCAGTCGAGCAACTCCCTCTCCCGCGCGGTCGCCGCAACATCCCGCTCGGCGGCCTGGCGCGCCGCGCGCAGTTTCTTCCAGGCGGCGAAGCGCTCGGCCGTTTCGCCTGCCAGCGCCAGTGCGTTGGCATGCGCATCGAGGAGCGCGCGCTGGGCGTCGGCGCGCAGCAGCGAGTGGTGGGCATGCTGGCCGTGGATGTCGCAGAGGAAATCCGCCGCCGCGCGCAACTGGCCGAGCGTCGCGGCCGCGCCGTTGAGCCAGGCGCGCGACTTGCCGCCGGCATCGACGACGCGGCGCAGGATGCAGCAATCGGGATCAAAGTCGTTGGCGGCCAGCCAGTGCGCCAGCGCCGCAGCGGGCGCGACCTCGAACTCGGCGGACACTTCGGCCTTCTCGCTCCCCGCCCGCACCACGCCGGCGTCCGCGCGCGCGCCGAGCGCCAGCGAGAGGGCATCGACCAGGATCGACTTGCCGGCGCCGGTCTCGCCGGTAAGCGCGCCGAAACCGGCGGAAAACTCGAGCTCGAGCCGGTCGACGATGACGAAGTCGCGGATGTTCAGCTGGCGCAGCATCGGCTACCGGTGAGGTGTGGCGCTCCAGTGCAGCTTCTCGCGCAGCATGGCGAAATAGCTGTAGCCGGGCGGATGGAGCAGGGTCACGACGTGGGACGAACGCGCCAGGCGCACGCAGTCGCCGGCCCGGACGTCGAAATGGCTCTGGCCGTCGCAATGGACGCGACCGCCGTAGGACTGCACCAGCCTGAGCTCGACGCAACTGCTGTCGGCGATGGTGATCGGCCGGTGGGTCAGCGCGTGCGCGCACAGCGGCACCAGGGCGATGCCCGGCACGGCCGGATGCAGGATCGGCCCGTTGGCCGCCAGCGCGTAGGCGGTCGAGCCGGTGGGCGTGGCGACGATCATGCCGTCGGCGCGCAGCACGTAGAGGAATTCGCCATCGACATGCACCTCGAGCTCGATCATGCGGCCGAGGTCGCCCTTGTTGACCACCACCTCGTTGAGCGCGTGGGTGCGGAACACTTCCTGGCCGTCGCGCAGCACGCGGGCGTCGAGCAGCATGCGCCGGTCGGCAGTGAATTCGCCGGCGAGCAGGCGGTCGACCGCATCGACCATATCGGCGCGGGCGATGTCGGTCATGAAACCGAGCCGGCCCAGATTGACGCCGACCAGCGGCACGTTCCGGGCGGCGAGCCGGCGCGCGACGGAAAGCAGGGTGCCGTCGCCGCCCACGACGATCGCCATGTCGGCGGCGCCGGCGTCCGCCCCGTCGATCGCGGCGACGCCGCGCGCGTGCAGATGGGAACGCAGCAGTTCGACCGCCGCGACGGCTTCGGCACTGTCGCTCTTGGCGAACAGGGCGACGGCGCGCAGCCCGCTCACGCCACCCACCTGCTTGCCTGCGCCCGCGCCAGCTGCGCCAGCTTGTCGAACACCGGCGGCAGCAGACAACTTTGCAGCGTGCGCTGGGTGAACAGGAAACGGCCGTCGCAGATGAAGCCGAGCTCGGCCCAGTCGACCTGGTCGTTGAGCAGGTCGGCCGCCAGCGCGAGATCCATGCCGGGCAGGCGCGGGAACAGCGCGAGCACCGAGCCGTCGTAATTCGGACAGTCGTGCAGGAAGAAGGGGCGCGGCCGGCGCGTCTTGCCATTGACGTAGATGCGCGGCGCGGCGGAGACATGGTGCAGCCGCCCCCACTGCCACCAGTTCGATTCGTCGAAGGGCCGCACGCGCCGCGCCAGCAGCTTGTCCTTGTGGGCCTCGAGGTGGGGATGCGGGACGCCGAAGATCATGCGCCGCGTGCGGCCGTCGTCGATGGTCTTCGAGCAGACGAATTCGGCGTTGCCCTCGGGATGCTCGAAGATCTCGTCGGCGCCGGAGACCGCGCCGACCCTGACGTCGAACAGGTCGGCCAGCGGCACGCGGTAATCGCCGCGCAGGAACATCAACTGGCCATCGACCAGCACGAAGCGGCGACCGTCGTGCAGACGGCGCTCGCGGCGCCCGCGTTCAAAACGAAAAATCGCGCAGTTCGGGTTGTGCGCGCCGAAGATGCGCATGTCGCCGGTCTCGATGAAATCGGTGATGTCGCCCTCCTCGTGGAGGAAGGCGTTGAGCTTCCTGGCCGCGGTCAGCTTGGTGAATTCGCGCGGCACGATAAAAATCAGTTCGCCGCCGCGCCGCAGGTGGCGCACCGCCTTCTCGATGAAATAGAGATAGAGGTTGCTGCGGCGGTCGAACAGCGTGCTGTCGAGCAGGGCCAGCGTTTCCGGCGGGATGTCCTGCTGGCGCACATAGGGCGGATTGCCGATGATGGTGTCGAACTTCTCCGCCGGCGGCAGGGCGAAGAAATCCATCACGCGCGCGCCCGCCGGCGCCACGCCCGGGTCGATCTCGATGGCCTCGCAGCCGTTGATGCGCGCGCAGAACGCGCCGTCGCCGGCCGCCGGATCGAGGCTGCGTCCGCGCCGCCGGCGCAGGGCGAGCATGCGCTCCACCACCGCAGCGGGGGTGAACACCTGGCCCAGGGCATGGACGTTCAGTTGTCTTGACATCGGAAAAGTCGGCTCCGGCGGGACGGCGAAGGGCAAGGCATTCTAGTTACAATCGCCCCATCATGCTCGATCCGCGCGCCCAGACCCTGCTCAAGACCCTGATCGAACGCTATATCGTAGAGGGACAGCCGGTCGGCTCGCGCACCCTGTCGAAATATTCCGGCCTCGAACTCTCGCCGGCCACGATCCGCAACGTGATGGCCGACCTCGAGGAGATGGGCTTCATCGCCAGCCCGCATACTTCCGCCGGCCGCATCCCCACGCCGCGCGGCTACCGGCTGTTCGTCGACACGCTGCTGACCGTCCGGCCGCTCGACCCGCAGCACATCTCCGAGATCAGGGGCGCGCTGTTCCCCGACGTGCCGCAGCGCGTGATCAGCCATGCCTCGCAGATGGTCTCCGAGCTGACCCACTTCGCCGGCGTCGTCATCGCCCCGCGCCGCCAGGCGCCGAAGATCCGCCAGATCGAGTTCCTCAGCCTGACCGAGACACGCATCCTGCTGATCATCGTCACCGCCGAAGGCGAGGTGCAGAACCGCATCCTGCTGACCCAGCGGCCCTACACGCCGAGCGAACTGGTCGAGGCCGCCAACTACCTGACGCAGAATTTCGCCGGGCTGGACTTCATGCAGATCCGCCGCCGCCTGCAAGAAGAACTGCAGCGCCTGCGCGGCGACATGACCGAACTCATGAGCGCCGCCGCCGACGCCGGCGCGGAAGCGGCCAGCGAAGCCGCAGAGCAATACGTCATCAGCGGCGAGAAGAACCTGCTCGACAGCGCCGACCTGTCGACCAACATGGCGCGGCTGCGCCAACTGTTCGATCTGTTCGAGCAGCGCACCGGCCTGATGCAGCTGCTCGACCTGTCGAACCGCGCCGAGGGCGTGCATGTCTTCATCGGCGGCGAGTCGGGCATCGCGCCGCTCGACGAGTGCAGCGTGGTCGCCGCGCCCTACGAGGTGGACGGCCGGGTGGTCGGCACCATCGGCGTAGTCGGCCCGACGCGCATGGCCTACGAGCGCGTGATCCCGATCGTCGACATCACCGCGCGCCTGCTCTCCTCAGCCTTGAGCCCGACATGACCACCGCCATCCTGCTCGTCAACCTCGGCACCCCCGAGGCCCCCACGCCCGCCGCCCTGCGCCGCTATCTTGCCGAATTCCTCGGCGACCCGCGCGTGGTCGAACTGCCGCGCCTGCTGTGGCTGCCGCTCCTGCACGGCATCATCCTCAACACGCGGCCGAAGAAGTCCGCCGCGAAATACGCCGCCATCTGGACGCCGGAAGGCTCGCCGCTCAAGCTGCATACCGAGCGACAGGCCAAGCTGCTCAAGGGCTTGCTCGGCGAGCGCGGCCGCAGCGACGTGACGGTCGATTACGCGATGCGCTACGGCGCGCCCTCGGTTGCCGCGAAACTCGATGCGCTGACCGCCGCCGGGGCGCGGGGCATCCCCCAACGCATTCTCGTCGTGCCGCTCTATCCGCAGTTCGCCGCCTCGACCGGCGCGAGCGTCTTCGACGCCGTCGCGGGCTGGGCGAAGACGCGCCGCGACCTGCCCGAACTCGCCTTCGTGCGCGACTACCACGACCATCCGGGCTACCTCGACGCGCTCGCCGCCAGCGTGCGCGAGCATTGGCAGGCCCACGGGCGTCCGGGCGAAAAGGACAAGCTGGTGCTGAGCTTCCACGGCCTGCCGCAACGCTGCGTCGATCTCGGCGACCCCTATCGCGACGAGTGCCAGCGCACCGGGCAGGGGCTGCGCGAACGCCTCGGTCTGTCCGAAAAGCAATGCCTCGTCACCTTCCAGTCGCGCTTCGGGCCGGCCAAATGGCTGCAACCCTACACCCAGTCGACGCTGGAGAAACTGGGCCGGGCCGGCACGGAGCGCATCGACATCCTCTGCCCCGGCTTCGCCGCCGACTGCGTGGAAACATTGGAGGAAATCGCCCTCGAATGCAAGGCGGCCTTCCTCGGCGCCGGCGGCAAGTCCTACCACTACATTCCCTGCCTCAACGAGCGTCCCGACTGGATCGCGGCGCTGGCCGATCTTTGCCTTTCCCGCCCTTGAAAACGGGCGGAGCGCCCCCATTGTCCTCAAGGTTTAATTTCAGAGGCCTTTTTCCCATGCAGGAAGAACAGAATCCCCAGACACCCAAGCTGGATGTGAAAGTCGGCCCCGGCGAGACGGCGGACCAAACCATCCAAGCCGACCAGACCGCCTCAGCCACGACGCCCGACAGCATGCCCAGCCTCGAAGAGGCGCTCAAGGCCGCCGAACTGAAAGCCGCCGAGAGCCACGACGCCTGGCTGCGCGCCAAGGCCGAGACCGAGAACCTGCGCCGCCGCGCGCAGGAGGACGTGGCCAAGGCCCACAAGTTCGCCGCCGAGAAGTTCGCCGGCGAGCTGCTGGCCGTCAAGGACAGCCTCGAAGCCGCCCTGGCCGACGAACGGCAGGATGCCGCCGCGCTCAAGGCCGGCGTCGAGCTGACGCTCAAGCAACTGGTCGCCGCCTTCGAGAAGGCCGCGGTCAAGGAACTCAACCCCCTCGGCGAGAAGTTCGACCCGCATTTCCACCAGGCCATCGCCATGGTGGATGTTGCCGGGGCCGAGCAGGAGGCCAACACGGTCGTCACCGTGCTGCAGAAGGGCTACGCCCTGCACGACCGCATCCTGCGCCCCGCGCTGGTGACCGTCGCCAAACCAAAGTCTTGAAGCGACGGGCGATAACCCCATATTGAGCGCAGGTTAGTTTTCTCCACGAATTCAGGAATAAAGGACATCACATGGGCAAGATCATCGGCATCGACCTCGGCACCACCAACAGCTGCGTCGCCATCATGGAAGGCGGCAAGCCGAAGGTCATCGAAAACTCCGAGGGCGCGCGCACCACGCCCTCCATCGTCGCCTACACGGAAGACGGCGAGATCCTCGTCGGCGCCTCGGCCAAACGCCAGGCCGTCACCAACGCCAAGAACACGCTGTATGCGGTCAAACGCCTGATCGGCCGCCGCTTCGAAGAGAAGGAAGTGCAGAAGGACATCGACCTGATGCCCTTCACCATCTGCAAGGCCGACAACGGCGACGCCTGGGTGCAGGTGCGCGACAAGAAGATGGCGCCGCCGCAGGTGTCCGCCGAGGTGCTGCGCAAGATGAAGAAGACCGCCGAAGACTACCTCGGCGAGGAAGTGACCGAGGCCGTCATCACCGTGCCCGCCTACTTCAACGACTCGCAGCGCCAAGCCACCAAGGACGCCGGCAAGATCGCCGGCCTCGAAGTCAAGCGCATCATCAACGAGCCGACCGCGGCCGCGATTTCCTTCGGCCTCGACAAGCAGGAAGGCGACCGCAAGATCGCGGTGTTCGACCTCGGCGGCGGCACCTTCGACATCTCCATCATCGACATCGCCGAGATCGAGGGCGAGCACCA
>JAGXSN010000146.1 GCA_018333815.1 Sulfuritalea sp.
TCGGCCAGCGACCTTTCCTGGTCGTCGATACCGGCGGTTTCGAGCCGCAGGCGAAGGAGGGCATCGTCCAGGAAATGGCGCGCCAGGCCGAGGCCGCCATCGCCGAGGCCGACGTGCTGCTGTTCATGGTCGATGTCCGCAACGGCCTGACGCCGCAGGACAAGGTGATCGCCGAACGCCTGCGCAAGACCGGCCGGCCGCTGCACCTCGTCGTCAACAAGGCCGAGGGCATGAACCGCGAGGTCGTCGCCGCCGAGTTCCACGAACTGGGCTGCGGCGAGCCGCGCGTGATCTCCTCCGCCCACGGCGAGGGCGTGCGCGAACTGCTCGAACGGGTGCTGGCCGACTTCCCCGAGGAAACGCCTGAAGAGGACGGCGAAACCGGCCCGCGCGTCGCCGTGGTCGGCCGCCCCAACGTCGGCAAGAGCACGCTGATCAACACCCTGCTCGGCGAGGAGCGCATGATCGCCTTCGACCTGCCGGGCACCACGCGCGACGCCATCGCCACGCCCTTCGAGAAGAACGGCAAGCGCTACACGCTGATCGACACCGCCGGCCTGCGCCGCAGGGGCAAGGTGTTCGAGACCATCGAAAAGTTTTCGGTCATCAAGACCCTGCAGGCCGTCGAGGCCGCCAACGTCGTCGTGCTGATGGTCGACGCCAGCCAGGACATCTCCGACCAGGATGCGCACATCGCCGGCTTCTGCATCGAGGCCGGCCGCGCGCTGGTGCTGGCGGTGAACAAATGGGACGTCGTCGATGCCTACCGCCGCGACCAGATCAAACAGGACATCCAGCGCAAGCTCAACTTCCTCGGCTTCGCCAAGCTCCATTACATCTCGGCGCTGAAGGGGCAGGGCGTCGCCGGCGTGCTGCAGTCGGTCGACCAGGCCTATGCCGCCGCGATGGTCAAGCTGACGACGCCGAAGCTCACGCGCGTGTTGCTCGACGCGGTGCAGAAGCAGGCGCCGCCCCGACATGGCAACGTGCGCCCCAAGCTGCGCTACGCCCACCAGGGCGGCAGCAACCCGCCGGTCGTGGTCATCCACGGCAACGCGCTCGAGCACGTGCCGCCGGCCTACGTACGCTACCTCGAACACGTCTTCATCGAGGCCTTTAAACTGCAGGGCACGCCACTGGATATCCGGTTCAAGAGCGGCAAGAACCCCTACGTGCAAAAAGACTAGGAGGGCGACGTGACCTATGTCGTGACCGAAAACTGCATCAAGTGCAAGTACACCGACTGCGTCGATGTCTGCCCGGTCGACTGTTTCCGCGAGGGGCCGAATTTTCTCGTCATCGACCCGGACGAGTGCATCGACTGCACGCTGTGCGTGCCGGAGTGTCCGGCCGAGGCGATTTTCGCGGAGGATGACGTGCCGGCCGAGCAGCGCGAGTTCATCGCCCTGAATGCCGAACTGGCCAGGCAGTGGCCGGCGATCATCGAGCGCAAGGCGCCGCCGCCGGATGCGGACGACTGGCGTGGCAAGCCGGGCAAGAAGTCACTGCTCGATCGCTGCGGTTGAAGGCCCGAGGTGGCGTGATAGACTTGCCGCAAATCGGCATTTCATGGGTTTTTTGCATGTCCGGCAATACCATCGGCACGCTGTTCAGCGTCACTTCGTTCGGCGAATCGCATGGCCCGGCCATCGGCTGCGTGGTCGATGGCTGCCCGCCCGGACTCGAGATCACTGCGGCCGAGATCCAGGTCGAGCTCGATCGCCGCAAGCCGGGCACCTCCCGCCATGTCACGCAGCGGCGCGAGGCCGACGAGGTCGAGATTCTTTCCGGGGTGTTCGAGGGCAGGACCACCGGCACGCCGATCGCCCTGCTGATCCGCAATACCGACCCGCGCAGCAAGGATTACGGCAGCATCGCCCGGACCTTCCGGCCCGGCCACGCCGACTACACCTACTGGCAGAAATACGGCATCCGCGACTACCGCGGCGGCGGCCGCTCCTCGGCGCGCGAGACGGCGGTGCGCGTCGCCGCCGGGGCGATCGCGAAGAAATGGCTGAAGGAGCGCTATGGCGTCTCGGTTCGCGGCTGGATGAGCCGGCTCGGTCCGCTTGAAATTCCCTTCGTCGCCGCGGCCGAGATCGACCGCAATCCCTTCTTCGCGCCGAACGCGGCCATCGTGCCCGAACTCGAGGCCTACATGGACAAGCTGCGCAAGGACGGCGATTCGGTCGGCGCGCGCATCGAGGTGGTCGCCACCGGCGTGCCGCCGGGCTGGGGCGATCCGGTCTATGGGCGGCTCGACGCGCAGATCGCCTACGCGATGATGGGCATCAATGCCGTCAAGGGCGTGGAGATCGGCGCCGGTTTCGAGTGTGTCGCCCAGCGCGGCAGCGAACATGGCGACGAACTGACCCCCGAGGGATTTCTGAGCAATCACGCCGGCGGGGTTCTTGGCGGCATCTCGTCCGGTCAGGACGTGACCGTTTCCATCGCCATCAAGCCGACCTCGAGCATCCGCCTGCCGCGCCGCTCGATCGATCTCGCCGGCCGGCCGGCGGTCGTATCGACCGAGGGACGCCACGATCCCTGCGTCGGCATCCGCGCCACGCCGATCGCCGAGGCGATGCTGGCGCTGGTGCTGATGGATGCGGCCCTGTTGCACCGCGCCCAGTGCGCCGACGTGCGCTGCCCGACGCCGCCGATTCCGCCTTGGGCGCCGGGCCCGTAAGATTCCGCCATTTCAGCCACCACAATCCATCGGGGAACCATCATGCGCGTCGAACACCACGATCTCTACAGCGAATTCCCGGACATGCGCGACGCCATCGACGCGCTCAAGGGAGGCAACGGCTACTTTGCCGCGTTGTTCGCCCGCTACGACCGGCTGACCGGCAAGGTGGAAGACCTCGAGGAGCACGACCTGCCGGTCGCCGATTTCACCATCGAGGACATGAAGAAGGCGCGCGTCAGGCTGAAGGACGAGATCTACCATGTCCTCATCGCCTTCCGCCTCGGCCAGAAAAGCAGGGCTTGACCCTGAACCCCTCACCAGCCGGGCCGGGCGGACTGGGCCGGTTGGCGGGCTGGTATTTTTTCTATTTCGCCTTCGTCGGGGTGTTCGCGCCCTATTTTGCGCTTTACCTGCAGGATATCGGCCAGTCCGCCTGGGAGATCGCCGTCCTGATGTCGGCGCCGCAGGTGATGCGCCTGCTGGCGCCCGGCCCCTGGGGCTGGCTGGCCGACCGCGTCGGTCGGCGCGCCGCGGTGGTGCAATGGGCCGCGTTCGGTTCGGCGCTTTGTTTCTGCGGATTCTTCTTCACCCGCGAACATTTGCCGATGCTCGCGGCGATGGCGCTGGTGTGGTTCTTCTGGAGCGCCGCCTTGCCGCTGGTCGAAGCCATGACGCTGGAACGGCTGGCCGGCCAGACCGAGCGCTACGGCCGCGTGCGGCTGTGGGGCTCGGTCGGGTTCATCGCCAGCGTCCTGGGAATGGGGGCGGCGCTCGATCGTCTGCCCATCGAGACCGTGCTGTGGGCCTGCCTGCTGATCCTCGCCGGCGTCCTGGCGAGCGCCCTGACCCTCGCGGAAACGAAAGTCGGCGCGGGCGGGACGGCGCCGCCGATCGGAGACCGGCTGCGCCAACCCGCCGTGATCGCCCTGTTGGCGGCCTGCTTCTTCATGTCGGTGGCGCACGGTCCGCTCTACGTTTTCTATTCGATCCATCTCGTCGACCACGGTTACGACAAGTCGGCGGTGGGCCTGTTCTGGTCGCTGGGCGTGCTGGCCGAAATCGTCGTGTTCATGCTCATGCCGCGCCTGATGCGCCATTGCTCGCTGCGCGCCATCCTGCTGGCGAGCTTCGCCCTCGCGGTGCTGCGTTTCGCGCTGATCGGCTGGGCGGCCGATCATGCCCTGGCGCTCCTGTTTGCGCAGCTTCTGCACGGGGCGACCTTCGGCGCTTACCATGCGGCCGCGATGGCCGCCCTGATCCGCTGGTTCGCGCCCGCCCAGCAGGCGCGGGCGCAGGGGCTGTATGGCAGCATCTCGTTCGGCGCGGGCGGCATGGTCGGCGGTCTGATCAGCGGCCAGGCCTGGGATCCGCTCGGGGCAGGCATGACCTATAGCCTTGCAGCCCTGTTCGCCGCCTGCGGCCTGTTCCTGGTCTGGCGCGGCGTGCCGGCCAGCGCCCTGGCGGAGCGGCGCCCATGAGGGTCGCGCCGGTGCTGCGGCGTACGCTGGCCTTCGCCTTGCTCTGGTGGGTGCTGGTCGAGGGAAGCAGTGTCTCCTGGGGCATCGGCCTGGCGAGCGTGGGTCTGGCGACTTTCGCCAGCCTGCGCCTGTGGCCGCCCGCCCATTGGCGCATCTCCTACGCCGGGGTGGCGGCGTTCGCCGGCTGGTTTTTGCTCGAATCGGCCAAAGGCGCCGTGCAGGTCGCTGCCCTGGCCTTCCAGCGCCGCCCCGACCTGGCCCCGCGCATCATCGAGATTTCGCTTGCGCTGCCGGCCGGTGCGGCGACCGTGCTGATCGTCAATGTCCTCAATCTGCTGCCCGGAACGATGTGCACGGACGTTGAAGGAAAAATCCTGCGGGTGCATGTGCTGGACGGACGGCTGCCGGTGGTTGAGGAAGTGCGTGCGGCCGAGGCGCGCATCGCCCGCATGCTGGGGGTGACGCAATGACCGGACTGGAACTGCCGCTGGCGCTTTTTCTCATGCTCAACCTGATTGCGGCCCTGTTTCGGGTGGCGCGCGGCCCGACGGCGGCCGACCGCATGCTGGCCGCGCTGCTGTTCGGCACCACCGGCGTGGGCATGCTGTTGCTGCTGGCCTACGCGGGCGGTCACCCCTCGCTGGTGGACGTGGCGCTGGTGCTCGCGCTGCTGGCGGCCATCGCCGGGGCGGCCTTCGCCGGCCGCGCCTGGACGAAGGAAAGCGACGATGCCTGACTCGGCCCGGGAATTTTTCAGCGCCGTCTTCCTGGTCATAGGGGCATTTTTCTATCTGGCCGGCACGGTGGGCTTGCTGCGCTTCCCCGACGTGTATACCCGGCTGCACGCCCTCACCAAGGCCGACAACCTGGGCCTGGGATTTCTCGTCCTGGGCCTGGCCGTGCAGGCGGAAAGTCTTGCGGCCGCCCTCAAGCTGCTGCTGATCTGGCCGCTGACCCTGGCCGCGAGCGCCACCGTGGGTTACCTGATCGCGCGGCGCGCCCGCGCGCTGGGCATCTCCCCCTGGCTCCGACCGGAGGACCGATGAACCTGGCGCTGGTCTTCGACCTCTTGCTTGCGCTGATGCTCCTGTGGAGCGCGTGGCGGGCGCTGGCCGCCCCGAATGCGACCCGCGCGGTCGTCATGTTCATCGTCTTCGGCCTGTTCCTGACGCTTGCCTGGGGGCGGCTGGACGCACCGGACATCGCCTTGGCCGAGGCGGCGATCGGCGCCGGACTCACCGGCGCGCTCCTGCTCGATGCGGTTCGAACCTTGGGCGAGTCTGCCGGCGCGGACGCCGGCGGTGCGCGTTCACCCTGGCGCTGGCCGGTGCTGGCGTTCTCGCCCCTGCTGGCGGTCATTCTCGTCGTCGCGGTGCTCGAGGCTCCGCAACAGCTTGTCGATTTGCCGGCCGTCGTCGAGCGCAACATGGGACTGAGCGGCGTCACCCATCCGGTCACCGCGGTGCTGCTCAATTTCCGCGGCTACGATACCTTGCTGGAAGTGGCGGTGCTGCTGGCTGCCCTGTTCGGGCTGCTGGCGCTGGCGCAGGGCGCGGCAAGCGCTGCGACACGGGAAAGCTTCCTGTTGCACACCCTGGCGCGGCTCGCCACACCGCCCATGATCGTGGTGGCGGGTTACCTGTTGTGGGCCGGGGCGCACCAGCCCGGCGGGGCTTTCCAGGCGGCCGCAGTGCTCGCCGCAGCTGCGGTGCTGCTGCATCTGGCCGGCTTGCTGCCCGCCTGGGTCGCGCCCGGGCGCCTGTTGCGCCTGGGGCTGGCGGGGGGATTGCTTGTTTTTCTCGCGGTGGCCATTCTGCCGCTGGCCCACGCTCCCCTGCTCACCTATCCGCCCGCCTGGGCGGGTGCGCTGATCCTGCTGGTGGAAACTGCGCTCACCGTATCCCTGGGATTGGTGCTGGCGGGCCTCTTCCTGTTCCTGTCCGGACGATCCTTGCGCGATGAGGAGACGCGATGAGCACGGGCCTGCTGTATGCCCTGGCCGGGGTGCTGCTGTTCGTCATGGGGATGGCCGGCGCCATCATCATGGCGGGCGCCCTGCGCAAGATACTCGCCTTCAACATCATGGGCAGCGGCGCCTTTCTCGTCCTGGTGGGCCTGGCGCAGCGCGACGGGATACCGGACCCCGTGCCGCAGGCCATGGTGCTCACCGGCATCGTCGTGGCGGTGGCCTCCACGGCGCTGGCCCTGGCCCTGGCGCGCCGGCTGGCGGCGGACGGGGACGAAGAGAGATGAGCCCACCCCGAAATGTTTCTTGAAAAGGAATCCGGACCATGGAGCCTCTGCTGGAAAAACACTGGCATCACCTGCCGCAGCACGAAGTGCTCGACCTCCTCGACGCCGACGCAAACAAGGGACTGGATCGTTTCGAGGTGGAGGATCGGCAGCGGAACTTCGGCCCCAATGCGCTGACGCCGCGCCAGGGCAAGGGGCCGCTGCTGCGGTTCCTGCTCCAGTTCCATCAGGCGCTGGTCTACATCCTGCTGGTGGCGGTGCTGATCAAGCTCGCCCTGGGGGCCTGGGTGGACGCCAGCGTGATTTTCGGCGTGGTGCTGCTCAATTCCATCATCGGTTTCATCCAGGAGGGCAAGGCCATCTCCGCGCTGGCGGCCCTTGCCCGCGCGTTGACCACCACGGCCACGGTGCTGCGCGCCGGGGAGAAACAGCGCGTCGACGCTCGGGAACTGGTGCCCGGCGACATCGTCCTGCTCGCCTCGGGCGATCGGGTGCCGGCAGACCTGCGTTTGCTGCGGGTGCGCAACCTGCAGGTCGACGAGTCCGCGCTCACCGGCGAGTCGGTGCCGGTCGAGAAGGGCGCGGGCGTGCTGGCCCGCGACGCCATGCTGGCCGAGCGCGCCAACATGGCGTATTCCTCCACCCTGGTGACCTACGGCACCGGAACCGGGGTGGTCACGGCCACCGGCGACAACACCGAAATCGGCCGCATTTCGGAGCTCATCGCCAGCGCCGAGGTGCTCGCCACGCCGCTGACGCGCAAGATCGCCGGCTTCAGCCGCATCCTGTTGTATGCCATCCTGGGCCTGGCCGGACTCACCTTTGCCATCGGTCTCTGGCACGGGGGGGCGGCGGTGGATATGTTCATGGCGGCGGTGGCGATGGCCGTGGCCATGATCCCCGAAGGTCTGCCGGCGGTGCTGACCATTACCCTGGCCATCGGCGTGGCGCGCATGGCCAGACGCAACGCCATCATCCGCCACCTGCCCGCCGTGGAGACCCTGGGCAGCACCACCGTCATCTGTTCCGACAAGACCGGCACCCTGACCCGCAACGAGATGACGGTGCAGCGCCTGTGGGCGGGCGGCGAACGGGCCGAGGTCGGCGGTGTGGGCTATGCGCCCGAAGGTGACCTGCGGCTCGACGGCAGCCCGGTCGACCTTGGTCTGCACCCGGCGTTGTCGGAGCTGTTGCGCGCCGGCTTGCTGTGCAACGACGCCGTGCTGAAACAGGAAGACGAGGTCTGGAAGATCGATGGCGATCCCACCGAGGGCGCGCTGCTGGCGGCGGGGCGCAAGGCCGGGCTGGACATCGGGCAGGTAGAGGCGGGGTATCCCCGGCTCGATGCGGTTCCCTTCGAGTCGCAGCACCAGTTCATGGCCACCCTGCACGGGGGCGAGAGCCCCGTGGTTTATCTCAAGGGCTCGGTCGAAAAGCTCCTCGCTCGCTGTGCCGGCGCCATGGGGGCCGATGGTCGCAGCGGGCCTCTCGACGCTGACGCGGTGCAAGCCCAGGTCGAGGCCATGGCCGGCCAGGGTCTGCGCGTGCTGGCCTTCGCCCGCCTTTCCGTGGCGCCGGAGAAAACGGAGATCGATCACGTCGATGTCGCCCACGGGCTGACCTTCATCGGTCTGCAAGGCATGATCGACCCGCCACGGGACGAGGCGATTCGCGCGGTGCGCGCCTGTCATACCGCCGGCATCCAGGTCAAGATGATCACCGGCGACCATGCCACGACCGCGGCGGCCATCGCCGGCCAGATCGGCCTGGGCGGCGCCATGCCGCCCGGCCGTCTGCCGGACGTGATGACCGGTCGTAAGCTGGAAGATCTCTCCGACGCGCAGCTGATCGCCGCGGCCACCGAGATCGAGGTGTTCGCGCGCGTCACGCCGGAGCAGAAGCTGCGCCTGGTGGAGGCCCTGCAGGCACGCGGCGAGGTCGTCGCCATGACCGGCGACGGGGTCAACGATGCCCCGGCTCTGCGCCGCGCCAATATCGGCGTGGCGATGGGCATCAACGGCACCGAGGTGTCGAAGGAGGCCGCCGACATGGTGCTGACCGACGACAACTTCGCCACCATTGAAGCAGCGGTGGAGGAAGGCCGCAGCGTGTTCGACAATCTGATCAAGTTCATCACCTGGATTCTGCCCACCAACGCCGGCCAGGGACTGGTGATCATGGCCGCGGTGCTGGCCGCTCAGCCGTTGCCGGTGCTGCCGGTGCAGGCGCTGTGGATCAACATGACCACTGCCGTGCTGCTCGGCCTCGCGCTCGCCTTCGAGCCCAAGGAACCGGGCATCATGCGTCGTCCGCCGCGCCGGCCGGGTGCGCCCATCCTCACCGGCGAGCTGATCTTCCGCATTGCCCTGGTGGGCCTGATGTTGCTGGCCGGCAGTTACGGTCTGTTCGAATGGGCCCTTCACCGAGGGGCCAGCGAGGCGGAGGCCCGCACCATCGCGGTCAACGTGTTCGCCGTGGGGCAGTCCTTCTATCTGCTGAACTGCCGCTCGCTGCGTGTTTCGATGTTCCGGCTGGGGCTTGCCAGCAATCCATGGATCTGGGCCGGCATCGCCGCCATGATCAGCGTGCAACTCCTGTTCACCTACCTGCCGGCGATGAACTGGCTGTTCCACACCGCCCCCATCGGCTGGATGGATTGGTTCCACATCACGCTCGTGGGTCTGGCGATCTATCTGGTGATCGGCGCAGAGAAGGCCTGGCGGTTGCGCCGGGAAATGGGGGCGGGTGAGCGATGAAACGGTTCAGGAAGTCAGCCGCGCTTCCCGGTATCGATCTCCGGGGTCGCGACCGGGTCAAACCGGGAGACTGACCGATGCGAATCGTTCTGTCGGCCATCTCCTGGGTCAGCATCTACCTGGCGCTGGTGCTGGTGCCGCTGGCAGTGCTGACGATCGGGGAGATGCCGCCCGGCTCCGGGTTCTGGTGGGACTTCTCCATGGCGCTGGGGTTCGCCGGGATGGCCATGATGGGCGTCCAGTTCTTTCTTACCGCCCGTTTCCGGCGCGCCTGCGCGCCTTTCGGCATCGACATCCTCTACTACTTTCATCGTTACCTGGCGGTGTTGGCCTGCAGTTTCGTTTTTTTGCACTTCCTGATCATCCGCATCGACAATGTCGATGCCCTGGGGGCCATCAACCCCCTGGAAGCCCCTTGGTACATGACCGCGGGCCGTGCGTCCCTGCTGCTGCTCGTGCTTCTCGTCGTCACGTCCCTGTGGCGCAAGCGGCTGCGCATTCCCTATGACGAATGGCGCATGCTGCACATCGGTCTGGCCGTGGCGGCCTTCCTGCTGGCGCTGGGCCACATCGAAGGCGTCGGCTATTACATCCAGGCTCCCGCCAAGCGCTGGTTGTGGACCGGCTACACGCTGTTCTGGCTGCTGCTGATCGGCCATGTGCGGTTGGTCAAGCCCTGGTCGATGCGCAAGCGGCCCTACCGGGTGGCCGAGGTCAGGCAGGAGCGCGGCAACAGCTGGACCTTGAGCCTGGCGCCGGACGGCCATGAGGGGATGCGTTTCGAGCCCGGTCAGTTCGCCTGGCTGACCTTGCGGGAGTCCCCTTGGCACATCAGGGAGCATCCCTTCTCATTCTCTTCGAGCGCCGCACGCCAGGACCGGCTGGAATTCACCATCAAGGAACTCGGGGACTTCACCCGCGGCATCAGGGATACCCGGACGGGCGAAATTGCGTACCTGGACGGCCCCTACGGAGTCTTCAGCGTAGACCGCTACCCGGACGCTCCCGGTTTCGTGTTCATCGCCGGCGGAGTGGGCGCCGCGCCGATCGTCGGCATGTTGCGTACCCTGGCGGACCGTCATGAGCGCCGGCCGTTATGGTTCGTCTATGGCAACAACCGATGGGAGAATGTGACTTTCAGAGAGGAGTTGGAGGCCCTGAAACAGCGCCTGGATCTGCGCCTGGTGCACGTGTTGACGGAGCCCCCGGCCGGCTGGCAGGGTGAGTCGGGTTTCATTACGGCGGAATTGCTGAAGAAGGTTCTACCCGGCGATGCCGGCGAGTACGAGTACTTCCTGTGCGGACCGAAACCCATGAGCGATGCGGTGCAGCGGGAACTCCGCGACCTGCGGGTGCCGCTGGGCCGAATCCACCTGGAACTCTTCGACATGGTTTAGGAGAGCGGTCATGCGCGAACAATGGGCCAGAAGAATCGCACTCCTCACCGGGCTGCTGGTGTTGATGTTGGCGGCTATGTTTGCCGTCATGCAAAACCCGATCGAACCTCCTGCTCCCCCTGCTCCCGGAACAAGAGAGCAGGCTTCATTCGTCGAATCGAAGGACAGAAAATGACGCAGAACACGAGTCAATCGCTTCTCCCGGACCCGCCGCCGGCCGCCGACGATCTGCGCAAGATCGACGCCTACTGGCGTGCCTGCAATTATCTGGCCGCCGGCATGATCTACCTGCAGGCCAACCCGCTCTTGCGCGAGCCCTTGCAGGCCGCGCACATCAAGCCGAGGCTGCTGGGCCACTGGGGCGCGAGTCCGGGGCTGGCGTTCATGTATGTGCACCTCAACCGGCTGATCAACGCCCACGATCTGAATGCGATCTTCCTGGCCGGGCCGGGCCACGGCGCGCCCGGCGTGCTGGCGCCGGTGTACCTGGAAGGCACCTACTCGGAGGTCTACCCGGATATGAGCGAGGACGAGGAGGGGCTGCGGCGCTTCTTCAAGCAATTCTCCTTCCCCGGCGGCATCGGCAGCCACTGCACTCCGGAGACGCCGGGTTCGATCCACGAAGGCGGCGAGCTGGGCTACAGTCTCTCGCACGCCTTCGGCGCCGCCTTCGACAACCCCGATCTGGTCGTCGCCGTGGCGGTCGGCGATGGCGAGGCCGAAACCGGGCCGCTGGCCACCGCCTGGCATTCCAACAAATTTCTCCACCCGGTGCGCGATGGAGCCGTGCTGCCCATCCTTCACCTCAACGGCTACAAGATCAACAACCCGACCCTGCTGGCACGCATTCCCCGCGACGAATTGGAGAGCCTGTTGCGCGGCTATGGCTGGCTGCCCCATTTCGTCGAGGGCGCCGACCCGGAGATCATGCATCGGGCGATGGCCGCCACACTCGAAGCTTGCCTGCGCCAGATTCGCGCCATCCAGGGGCGGGCGCGCGCCGGCGGGACGGTCGCCCGGGCGCATTGGCCGATGATCGTGCTGCGCACGCCGAAGGGCTGGACCGGGCCGCAGACCGTGGACGGGCGCAAGGTGGAAGGCACCTGGCGCGCGCATCAGGTGCCGCTCTCCGGCCTGCACGACCAGCCGGCGCATCTGCGCCAGTTGGAAGAGTGGCTGCGCGACTACCGCCCCGAGGAGCTGTTCGATGCAGAGGGCCGGTTGATTCGGGAGCTCAAGGCGCTGGCGCCCAGGGGCGCGCGGCGCATGAGCGCCAACCCGCATGCCAACGGCGGCCTGCTGCGACGCGACCTGCGCATGCCGGATTTTCGCGACTATGCGCAGGCGGTGGCGCAGCCCGGCCGGGAGCGGGCCATGAATACCCGGCCGCTGGGGGCCATGCTGCGCGACGTGATGCGGCTGAACCTGCGCAATTTTCGCGTCTTCGGCCCGGATGAGAACACTTCCAACAGACTCGACGCGATCTATGAGGTGAGCAAGAAACTGTGGCTGGCGGACACGCTGCCCGAAGACGCCGACGGCGGCGAACTCAGCCCCGACGGCCGCGTGCTGGAAATGCTTTCTGAACACACCCTGGAAGGCTGGTACGAAGGATACGTGCTGACCGGACGGCACGGTTTCTTCGCTACCTACGAGGCTTTCGTGCACGTCATCGACTCGATGTTCAACCAGCATGCCAAGTGGCTGGCGATCTGCCACGATCTGTCCTGGCGCGCGCCGGTCGCCTCGATCAACCTGCTCATCACCTCCACCGTCTGGCGCCAGGACCACAACGGCTTCACCCACCAGGACCCCGGCTTCCTTGACGTGGTGGTCAACAAGAGCCCGCGGGTCACGCGCATCTACCTGCCGCCCGACGTCAACAGCCTGCTGGCGATTGCCGATCACTGTCTGCGCAGCCACAACAACATCAACGTCATGGTGTGCGACAAGCAGGCGCACCTGCAGTACCTCGACATGGACGTGGCCATTCGCCACTGTGCCAAGGGCTTGGGGATCTGGGACTGGGCGAGCAACGACCTGGGCGATGAACCCGACGTGGTGCTGGCCGGCTGCGGCGACATCCCGACGAAAGAGGCCCTGGCCGCCACGGCCCTGCTGCGCGAGCATTTCCCCGATCTGAAAATCCGCTTCATCAATGTCGTGGACCTGTTTCGCATGACCACGCCGGACGAGCACCCGCACGGGCTTTCCGATCGGGATTTCGACAGCCTGTTCACGGTCGATAAGCCCATCATCTTCAATTTCCACGGCTACCCCTGGCTGATCCATCGCCTGGCCTACCGCCGCACCAACCACAAGAACTTGCACGTGCGCGGCTACAAGGAGCGCGGCAACATTAACACCCCGCTGGAGCTCGCCATCGAGAACGAGATCGACCGCTTCAGCCTGGCCATCGACGTCATCAACCGCGTGCCGCGGCTGCGGGTCGCAGGAGCGCATGTCAAGGAAAGGCTGCGCGACCGGCAGATCGACTGCCGCCGGCATGCGCACGATCATGGTGTGGACCGACCGGAGGAGCACAACTGGGTATGGCCGTATTGATGAACCTGGCGAAAACAAGACCGGCATCCCCGCCGGAGGTTGAGTCGCTCCTTTCTGGCGGGAGGGCATCGTTATGAATTGGATGACCGGATCGATGGCGGCGGGCGGACTGGCGCTCTTCCTGCTGGCCATGCTGATGATGACCGAAGGCCTGAAGACCTACGGCGGCCGGGGGCTGAAGCGCCTGCTCGGGCGATGGACCTCCACGCCCTTGCGCGGCGTGGCGGCCGGGGTGCTGGTCACGGCCCTGGTGCAGTCCTCGACGGCGGTGACCGTCAGCACGATCGGCTTTGTCAATGCCGGCCTGCTGAATCTGCGCCAGGCGCTGGGCGTGGTCTTCGGTACCAACCTCGGCACGACCATGACCGGCTGGCTGGTGAGCCTGGTCGGCTTCGGTTTCAAGATCGACGCCTTCGCGCTGCCCCTGATCGCCATCGGCGTCGCCTGGCGGCTGATCGCCGGCGGCAAGCGGCATCAGGGACTGGGCGAGGCGCTGATCGGTTTCGGCCTGTTCTTCATCGGCCTGGATTATTTGCAGGCCGCCTTCGCCAATCTGGCCGCAACCTTCGGCGCCGAGGCCTTCGGCGGGGGCGATCGCTGGCTGGTCGCATTCTGGCTCGGTTTCCTGATGACCTTGCTCACGCAGTCCTCGAGTGCGTCCATCGCCATCATCCTGACCGCCGCCTCGGGCGGACTGGTCGGCCTCGAGGAGGGCGCGGCGGCCGTCATCGGGGCCAACCTGGGCACCACCACGACGACCATTTTTGTCGCCCTGAAGGCGACTGCCGCGGCACGCCGCGTTGCCCTGGCCCATGTGGGCTTCAACCTGATCACCGCCCTGGTGGCCTTCTCCATCTTGGCCATCCTGGTGCGCCTGGTGGAGGCGGTGGCCGTTTTCGCCGGGGTGGTCGGCAACCCCGCCGCCCAGCTGGCGCTGTTCCATACCGTCTTCAACCTGATGGGCGTGGTGATCCTGTTGCCTCTGGCGGGCCGTTTTGCCCACCTGCTGGAACGTCTGTTTCGCAGCGCCGAGGATGACCTGGCGCGCCCGCAGCATCTCGATGCCACCCTGGCCACCACCCCCGAGCTGGCCCTGGCTGCGGTGCAGTCCGAGTTGCCCCGACTGCAGGGCGCGGTGCGCGCGCTGGCGACTTCTGCGCTGCAGGACGAGCGGCCGCTGGATGCCCGCATCAACGCGGTACGACAACTGTCGGACGCGATCGTCGAATTCGTCGGCGGCCTGCGCGCGCAGAACATGCCGCGCGATGTTTCGGATGCGCTGACCGGGGCGCTGCGGGTGGTGCGCTATCTCGACGAGGTGGCCCGTCTTTCCTTCGCTGCCCGTCAGATCGCCCTGGCGGCGCGCACGACGCCGGCACTCCTGCCCGTCCTGACCCGGGCCGCCGACGTCCTGAGCGCCGAGGCCGCCGCCCCAGATCTGGGAGTGGCGTTCGAGCATGCCTACCAGCACGCCAAGGCCGCGCTGCTCAATGCCGCCGTCGCGCGCACCATCGACGTGGATGGCGCCGATACCCTGCTGGACGAGTTGAGCGCCCTGCGCCGGTGGGCGCAGCAATGGGAGAAGGCCGTCGCCGTCCTGCCAGCGCCGACTTTTCCTTCCCCGCGCCCATGACGGCAAAACGCCGAAACGGGTGATGGACGTCGCCCTGGTCGACCCTTCTCCCTGGCTGATCGTCTTGCCCCTGTTGTGGGCGATGTTCGCGTTTCTTCTCGGCCCCGGACGCGGCGGCCGGGTAGCGATCGTCGGAATGCTCGTGCAGACGGCGCTGGCCGTCGACCTGGCCGGGCGCCTGATCCGGGAGGGTGTGCGGGTGCACGCGGTGGGCGGTTGGGGCGCGCCTTTGGGAATCGATCTCCATGCCGATGGACTGACGGCGGTGATGCTGCTGCTGACCCAGGGGGTGGGACTGACGCTCTTCGTCTATGCCTGGGTCTATCTCGCCGAACAGAAGGCGAAAGCCTGGTTCTGGCCATTGGCGGGTTTGATGGTGGCCGCCATGAACGCGCTCTTGCTCTCGGCCGATCTTTTCAATATTTATGTCACCCTGGAACTGCTGGGGCTGTCGGCCGTCGCGCTGGTCACCGCAGGCGGCCGCCCGGCCCAGGTGAGGGCGGCGCTGCGCTATCTGCTGGTCGGACTGGTCGCCTCCGGCGCCTATCTTCTGGGCGTGGCCTTGATCTACGGCGTGTACGGGACGGTCGCCATCGCCGATCTCGCCTTGCGCGTGACGGCCGACGCGCCGCTGTCGATCTGGCTGGCCGGGATTCTGATGTTTGTCGGCCTCCTGGCCAAGACCGCGCTGTTTCCCTTCCACTTCTGGCTTCCGCCCGCCCACGGCAGCGCCCCGGTGCCGGTGTCGGCGCTGCTTTCGGCGCTGGTGGTGAAAGTCTCCTTCTACCTGGTGCTGCGCCTGTGGCTGGGGCCGTTCGCCCCCCTGACGGACTCGGTCGGCTGGCTCGCCGGGCTCCTGGGTGCGGCGGCGATCCTGTGGGGCTCGTGGCGGGCGTTGCGCGCCA
>JAGXSN010000147.1 GCA_018333815.1 Sulfuritalea sp.
CCGCCCGCCGTGGCGGGCGACGTCCACAAACGCGGCCCTGCCGCTCCCGCCGCGGCTCCGCAGCCGGCCTATCCGGTGCGCGCGGCGATGGCGAACTTTCCCGTCGCGCTCTACGTGTCGGCGGATTGCGCCCAAGGCTGCCAGGAAGGCCGCGACTACCTGAGGCAGCGCGGCATACCATTCGCCGAAAAGAACGTCGCCACCCGCGCGGAGGGCGAAGCGCTGAAGAAGCTGACCGGCGATGCGGAGGCGGTCGTGCCGGTGCTGGCGGTGGGGACAAAGACCGCCAGCGGCTGGCTGCGGGGCGAGTGGCAGCGGCTGCTCGACGCCGCCGGCTACCCCAAGGAAAAACCTTAACCCAGCAGAGCTGCCAGCTCGCGGTCGAGCAGGGCGGGGTCGCCGCGATTGAGTTCGACCAGGCGGCGCAGATGCGTCATGCTGTCGAGGTCGATGCTCTCGCAGCGCAGCCCGACACGGCGGCCCTCGACATGGGCAACCGTGGCGGCCATGTGGATCGCCGCATCCTGCGCCAGACCCAGGCTCAGCCTGCAGGACTCGCCCGGCCTGCCGATCCAGCCTTGCGGCGCTTCGATCAGGGCGCCCTTGAGCGAAATGTCATGCAGCTCGGCCTCTGCGACCGATTCCTGGGTGACCAGTTGCACCGGAGACTGAAAATGCGCGCGCCAGAACTGGCGGCGGTCTTGCCGTGCGGTCATGGGTTTTCCCTGGCGCCCGAGTTCGATTGCGTATCATACCTCTCATGAAGATCGCGACCTGGAACGTCAACTCGCTCAAGGTGCGCCTGCCCCACGTGCTCGACTGGCTGGCCGCCGCCCAGCCCGACGCCCTGTGCCTGCAGGAGACCAAGACCGAGGACGGCGGTTTCCCCTTCAAGGACATCGAGGCGGCCGGCTATCGCGCCAGCCACAACGGGCAGAAGACCTACAACGGCGTGGCGATACTCGCGCGCGCCGAGCCGGCCGATGTCCTGCGTGATCTGCCGGATTTCGAGGATCCCCAGAAGCGCATCATCGCTGCCACGGTGGATGGCGTGAGGCTGGTCTGCGCCTACATGCCGAACGGCCAGGCGGTCGGCTCCGACAAGTATGAATACAAGCTGAAGTGGCTGGCGGCGCTCGCCCGCTGGCTGGGCGAGGAGATGCAGCGCCATCCGCAGCTCGCCCTGCTGGGCGACTTCAACATCGCGCCGGAAGACCGCGACGTGCACGATCCGCTGGCCTGGCAGGGGCAGATCCTCTGCAGCGAACCGGAGCGCGCGGCTTTCCGCAAGTTCGTCGGGATGGGCTTCGCCGATGCCTTCCGGCTGTTCGAGCAGCCGGAAAAGAGCTTCTCGTGGTGGGATTACCGGATGATGGCCTTCCGCCGCAATCAGGGTTTGCGCATCGACCACATCCTCGTTTCGCCGGCGCTCGCGGCGCGCTGCCGCGCCTGCGGCATCGACCAGACGCCGCGCAAGCTGGAACGGCCTTCGGATCATGCGCCTGTGGTGGCCGAGTTCGCGGAGTTCGCCCCATGACCTTGTTCGAGCGGTATCCCGTCCTGCAGGAACTGCCCGCGCCGCTGCGGGACCGGCTGGCAGCCGAGGCGCAACCGATGACCGTGCCGGCCGGCACGCAGCTGTTCGACGAGCGCCAGCCGTGCCGGGGTTTTCCCTTCGTGCTGGCCGGCAGCATCCGCGTCGTCAAGCTGGCGGCGAACGGACGCGAACTGCCGCTCTACAAGGTGTTGCCGGGCGAGAGCTGCATCATCACCTCGAGCTGCCTGCTCGGCCATGCCGACTACAACGCGCGCGGCCAGACCGAAAGCGAAACCACGCTGGTCATGCTGCCGCGCGCCCTGTTCGAGGACATGCTCGGCGCGGAGGTTTTCCGCAGCTTCGTCTTCGATCTGTTCGCCGAGCGCATTGCCGAACTCATGCAACTCGTCGAGGAGATCGCCTTCCGCAAGCTCGATCAGCGGCTGGCCCACCTGCTGCTCGGCAAGGGGCGCCAGCTGCACACGACGCACCAGCATCTCGCCGACGAGCTGGGCAGCGTGCGCGAGATGGTCAGCCGGCTGCTCAAGGGCTTCGCCGACCAGGGGCTGGTCAGGCTGGGGCGCGAACAGATCGAGATTCTCGATCCGGCCGGATTGCGGCGCATTGCGGGATGAAAGTCGGCGCTGGCGGGACGGCGCCGGGAATGTGACATTGGTTACTGAACGGAAATAGTCGGAAATGCTCTAATCCCTGCGCATCCCACAACCCAAGGAGATTCGAAATGAAAGCAAATGTTGGTGGCATCGACCGCATCCTGCGCATCGTCGTCGGCCTTGCCCTGGTTGCCTGGGCGCTGATGGGCGGTCCCGTCTGGGCCTGGATCGGGGTCGTTCCTCTCGCTACCGGACTGATCGGCTTCTGCCCGGTTTACCCCCTCCTCGGCATGAACACCTGCCCAAACACCTGCCCGATGAAGAAGTGAGAGTCGATCTGCAGCCCGCAACGGCGTGCCTCGGCACGCCGTTTTTGCTTAAAATGCGCGCATGCTGAAACAACGCACCCTCAAGTCGATCGTTCGCACCACCGGTGTCGGCCTGCACTCCGGCGCCAAGGTGACGCTCGTCCTGCGTCCCGCCGCACCGGGCACGGGCATCGTGTTCCGGCGCGTCGATCTGGCGCCCGCCGTCGCCATCAAGGCCGACCCGTTTGCCGTGGGCGACACGCGCCTGGCCTCGTGCCTCGAGAGGGACGGCGCGAAGCTCGGCACGGTCGAGCACCTGATGTCCGCCCTGGCCGGCCTGGGCATCGACAACCTCCACGTGGAGGTCGATGCCGAGGAGATCCCGATCCTCGACGGGTCGGCCGCGCCCTTCGTCTACCTGCTCCAGTCGGCCGGCATCGAGGAGCAGAACGCCCCGAAGCGGTTCATGCGCGTGAAGAAGGTCGTGGCGGTCAAGGACGGCGACAAGTGGGCGCGCCTGTCGCCCTACGAGGGATTTCGTGTCGAGTTCTCGATCCAGTTCAACCATCCGGCCGTCAATCGGTCGGGCGCCCGGGTCGCGGTAGACTTCGCCGACCAGTCCTACATCCGCGATATCGCGCGCGCGCGCACCTTCGGTTTCACCCAGGACGTGGAAACGATGCGGGCGCAGGGCCTGGCGCTCGGCGGCAGCCTGGAAAATGCGGTCGTGATGGACGAATACCGCGTGCTGAACGCCGACGGCCTGCGTCTGCCGGACGAATTCGCGCGGCACAAGGCGCTCGATGCGGTTGGCGATCTCTACCTGGCCGGCGCGCCCCTGCTGGGGGCCTTCAGCGCCCACAAATCCGGCCATGCGCTCAACAACAGGCTGCTGCGCGCCCTGCTGTCCGACGCTGCCGCCTGGGAATGGGCGACGTTCGAGCGGCCGGACGCGACCCCGGCGCGCGTGGCCCGGCTGTTTCCCGACGTCCGGTTTGCATGATCGTTCTCCTGCGCATCGTCGCCATCCTCGCGGCGGTCGCCATCGCAGCCAGCGTGGTCGCCTATCTGTTCAGCGGCGACCGCAGGTACCTCGGCTATGCCTGGCGCGTTGCCAAGCTTGCGCTGATCCTTGCGCTGATCCTGTTTGCGCTCCTGGCGCTCGAGCGCCTGGCCGTTTTCGTCTAGGCGTTTTTCAGAAAACCTTCCAGCGCGCGGCGGAGGGGAGAATCCGGGGGTAGCCCGGCGGCCAGCGAGGTTAGTGAGCGCTTCGATGGAACGCTGAGAAATTTTGGCCGTTTTTCCTGGGGTTGCGAGAAACAGCGACGGCCGGGTTGCACCCGCACCTCGATTCCGCTAACCTCCGCCCCCTGTTGAACCAGACTCTCGGCGAGCCGGGGCGCCAACTGCCTCAGCTTGACCGCAACCGCGCCGCTATCGGCGTGGATAACGACTTTGCCCCGCTTGAGATTGGCGACGCGCGTGCCCGGCGCGAGGTGGGCAGGCAGGGCGGCGTCGAGCAGGATTTGCAGCTGTCGCAGGCGGTCGGCCTGGTCCGCAAGCCGGACGAAGCTTTCGCTGGCGACGAGATGGTCTTTCAACGAGCTTCGTTGACTCGATGACGGGCTGACCGGCAGACGGGTTTTCTGGCGCAGTGGCATGTCGGTGCGGCGGCGTGTTTGAAAAGCTTGCAGGGAGAGTATACGCGTGCAGATCATCCTGGTTTCCAATCACATGGCCAAGGCCCGCAGCATCACGCTGACGGGACGTCACCTGGCGGCGGTCACGACCCTGCTGGTCGCCACGGTGCTGGCGCTGTCCTCGGTGTTTTCCTATCTCGCCGTGCGGCATGCCGCCGAGATACGCCTGCCCTTCCTGCAGGACAAGCTGGAGAGCATCGGCGCCGCGGAAGCGGTCAAGACGCGCGAGATGGTGCGCGAGCACCTCGCCAACATGGCGGCCCGCCTTGGCCAGATGCAAGGCCAGATCCTGCAGCTCGACACCCTGGGCGAACGGCTGGCCGGCATGGCGGGCGTCAAGATCAAGGACATCGGACCGGCGCCGGAAGCCAAAGACGGGCGCGGCGGCCCCTTGCAGCGTCCGGACAGCGTCGATCCCCATGCCCTGCAGCGGGCGCTCGACGAACTGGCGCGTCAGGTCGAGTTCCGCAGCGAGAAGCTGGTCGCGCTCGAAAGCCGGATTCTCGAAGAACGCATCCGCAAGAGCATGCTGCCGACCTCCCTGCCGATCCGCGACGGCGCGATCTCTTCCGGTTTCGGCTGGCGCAAGGATCCCTTCACCGGACAGTCGGCGCTGCATGAAGGGGTTGACTTTCCGGCCGAGCCCGGCACCCCGATCTATGCCGCCGCCGCCGGCATCGTCATCGACGTCGAGCGTCACCCGCAATACGGCAACGTCGTGGACATCGATCATGGCAACGGTCTGGTGACGCGCTACGCCCATGCCGCGTTCGTGCTGGTCCGTCCGGGCGAACTCGTCAAACACGGACAGCATATCGCGGCCGTCGGCAATACTGGCCGCTCGACCGGGCCGCATCTGCATTTCGAGGTGCTGCTCGGCGGCGTGCCGCAGAATCCGATGCGTTTTCTCGACCGGCCCGCCCGCCAGCAGTTCGCGCGGCGCTGAGCCCGCCGGGGCGGGGTGATAGAATCGGCGGTCTGTCCGTCAGTCCGCCCGTTTCATGATCACCAACTTCCTGAAAAAGATCTTCGGCAGCCGCAACGACCGGCTGCTGCGCCAGTATGTGGCCGCCATCAAGAGCATCAATGCTCTCGAAGGGCGGATGCAGGCGCTCTCCGACGCCGACCTGGCCGCGCGGACGCCGGCCCTGAAGGCGCGCGTCGCCAACGGCGAGCCGCTCGAGGACCTTCTGCCGGAGGCGTTCGCCGTGGTGCGCGAAGCCGCCCGGCGGGCGCTGGGCATGCGCCATTTCGACGTCCAGCTGATCGGCGGCATCGTCCTGCACAACAACAAGATCGCGGAAATGCGCACCGGCGAGGGCAAGACCCTGATGGCCACCCTGCCGGCCTACCTCAACGCCCTCACCGGCAAGGGCGTGCATGTCGTCACGGTCAACGACTACCTGGCCAGCCGCGACGCCGAATGGATGGGCCGCATCTACAACTTCCTCGGCCTTGGCGTCGGCTGCAACCTGCCGCAGATGAGTCACGCCGACAAGCAGGTCGCCTACGCCGCCGACATCACCTACGGCACCAACGGCGAGTTCGGCTTCGACTACCTGCGCGACAACATGGTCTATGCGGCCGGCGAACGCGTGCAACGCGGCCTCAACTACGCGATCGTGGACGAGGTCGATTCCATCCTCATCGACGAGGCGCGCACGCCCCTGATCATCTCCGGCCAGGCCGAGCAGCACACCGAGCTCTACGTCAAGATGAACGCCGTGCCGCCGCTGCTGGAGAAGGGCGAAGCGGCCAGGAGCCAGGAGGAGAAGGACACCGGCGACTTCGTCGTCGATCTCAAGGCGCATACGGTGCTGCTCACCGAGCAGGGCCACGAGAAGGCCGAGCAGGTGCTGGCCAACCTCGGCCTGCTGGCCGAGGGCAGCAGCCTCTACGATCCGCACAACATCCTGCTGATGCATCACCTCTACGCGGCGCTGCGCGCGCACAACCTGTTCCACCGCGACCAGCATTACGTGGTGCAGAACGGCGAGGTGATCATCGTCGACGAGTTTACCGGCCGCCTGATGGCGGGTCGGCGCTGGTCGGACGGCCTGCACCAGGCGGTCGAGGCCAAGGAGGGGGTGGCGATCAACTCCGAGAACCAGACGCTGGCCTCGATTACCTTCCAGAACTACTTCCGCATGTACGGCAAGCTGGCCGGCATGACCGGCACGGCCGATACGGAGGCCTACGAGTTCCAGCAGATCTACAGCCTCGAGACGGTGGTGATCCCGACCAACCAGCCGATGATCCGCGATGACCGCAACGACCAGATCTACCGCACCGCGGCGGAAAAATACGCCGCGATCATCGCGGACATCCGGGACTGCCATGGGCGCGGCCAGCCGGTGCTGGTCGGCACGACCTCGATCGAAAATTCCGAGCTGATTTCCGGGCAGCTGAACCAGGAAAAACTCCCCCACCAGGTGCTCAACGCCAAGCAGCACGCGCGCGAGGCCGAGATCGTCGCCCAGGCGGGGCGGCCCGGCATGATCACCATCGCCACCAACATGGCCGGCCGCGGCACCGACATCGTGCTGGGCGGCAACGCCGAGAAGCAGGTTCAGGCGCTGATGGCCGACGCGAGTCTGTCGGCCGCCGAGAAGGAGGCCCGGGCGCAGACGCTGCGCGACGAGTGGCAGGGCCTGCACGCGCAGGTGCTGCAGGCGGGCGGCCTGCACATCATCGGCTCCGAACGCCACGAGTCGCGCCGCATCGACAACCAGTTGCGCGGCCGTTCCGGGCGCCAGGGCGATCCCGGCTCCTCGCGCTTCTATCTCTCCCTCGAAGACCCGCTGCTCAAGATTTTCGCCGGCGAGCGCCTCAATGCCATCATGGTGCGCCTCAAGATGCCCGAGGGCGAGGCGATCGAGCATCCGATGGTCTCGCGCTCGCTCGAATCGGCCCAGCGCAAGGTCGAGCAGCGCAATTTCGACATCCGCAAGCAGCTGCTCGAATACGACGACGTCGCCAACGATCAGCGCAAGGTGATCTACCAGCAGCGCAACGAACTGCTTGACGCCACGGATGTCGCCGACACCATCGCCGGCATGCGCCAGGGCGTGGTGCACGACCTGTTCCGCGAGCACGTGCCGGCCGAAAGCATCGAGGAACAGTGGGACCTCGGCAGCCTGGAAGTCGCGCTGGGCGCCGAACTGGCCCTCAAGCTGCCGGTGGCGCAGTGGGTCAAGGACGACCCCAAGCTCGGCGACGAGCAGATCCTCAAGCGCATCCTCGCCGCCGCCGACGCGGCCTACACGGAAAAGGTCGCGCGCGTCGAGCTTTCCGCCTGGCGCGGCTTCGAGAAGAGCGTCATGCTGCAGAGCCTCGACACGCACTGGCGCGAGCACCTGGCCGCGCTCGATCACCTGCGCCAGGGCATCCATCTGCGCGGCTACGCCCAGAAGAACCCGAAGCAGGAATACAAGCGCGAGTCGTTCGAACTGTTCGAGGCGATGCTGGGCACGGTGCGCAGCGAAGTCACGCGCCTTCTCATGACCGTCGAGATCCGTAGCGAGGCCCAGATCGAGGAAGTCGAACAGCAGCATCCGCAGGTCGAAAACGTGCAGTACCACCATGCCGACTATGAAGAGGCTCTCGCCAGCGCGGCGACCGCCGAGAAGAAGCAGATGCCGCAGGAGCGCGCGCTGCCCAAGGTCGGCCGCAACGATCCTTGTCCCTGCGGCAGCGGCAAGAAATACAAGCACTGCCACGGCAGGCTGAGCTGAGCCGATGGACCCTCCGCTGCAAACCATTCGGGAGGATGGCGCGGCGGTGGTCATCCTCGATCAGACCCGGCTGCCGCGCGAGACGGCCTTCGTCCGCCTCGGGACGCTGGCCGACGCGGCGCGGGCGATCCGGGTCATGCAGGTGCGCGGCGCGCCGCTGATCGGCGCCACGGCGGCCTACGGCGTCGCATTGGGTTTGCAGGAAGGCCTGCCCCTCGCACGCATCATCGCCACGCTGGCCGCGACGCGGCCGACCGCGGTCAATCTGCGCTGGGCGCTGGAGCGCATGCGCAGCGCGCTCGAAAAGTGCCGCCCTGCGGGCGTCCAACCAAACGGGCTGCGCGAAGAGGGACTGCCTGCTGGCGCAGGCGCGTTGTCGGCGTTGGCGGGACGGCAGGATCTCGCCTGGGATGAAGCGCGCGCCATCGCCCGGGAAGATGCCGAGGCGAATGCCGCGATCGGCCGGCACGGACTGGAGATACTCAAACCCGTCGCCGCGATGAAAGACCGTGTCGAGGTCATGACCCACTGCAATGCCGGCTGGCTGGCGACCGTGGCGCACGGCACCGCGCTCGCCCCGATCTACGCCGCGCACGCCGCGGGCCTGGCCGTGCATGTCTGGGTTTCGGAAACGCGGCCGCGCAACCAGGGCCAGCTCACCGCCTGGGAACTGGCCCGGGCCGGCATTGCCCATACCTTCATCGCCGATAATGCCGCCGGACTGTTGATGATGCAGGGCCAGGTCGATTGCGTGATCGTCGGCGCCGACCGCATCGCGGCGAACGGCGACACGGCGAACAAGATCGGCACCTATCTCAAGGCCCTGGCGGCGCGCGCGCACGGCGTGCCCTTCTATGTCGCGGCGCCGGTCTCGACCATCGACTTCACCTGTCCCGACGGTATGCACATTCCCATCGAGGAGCGTTCCGCCGCAGAGTTCGGCGCGCTCCATACGCCGGTCGCCAACCCGGCCTTCGACGTGACGCCGGCGGTGCTGATCGCCGGCATCGTCACCGAGCACGGCAGCGTGCCGGCCGATCAGCTGGCACGGGTGAAACCGTGAGCGACCTGGCTGCCGAGGTATTGGCGACTGCCCGCCAGATGAACGCCGTCGGCATCAATCGCGGCGCGGCGGGCAACGTCAGTGTGCGTGACGGCGATGGATTCATCATCACGCCGACCGGCATGGCCTACGACGAGTGTCGGCCGCAGGACATGGTTCGCGTGAAAGTCGGCGCCGGGCCGTCCCAAGCCGACGCCCCCCCCGTGGGGGGCAGCGAGCCGGGGTTGCGAGCGCGGGGGGCCAACAGTGTCGGCGCTGGCGCGACGGCGCAAGGGCGCCGCCAGCCCTCGTCGGAGTGGCGCTTCCACCGCGACATCTACGCCGCACGGCCCGAGGCGGGCGCGATTCTCCATGCGCATGCGCCGTTCGCCACGGCGCTGGCCTGCCAGTCGATCGAGCTCCCGCCGTTCCACTACATGATCGCGCGCTTCGGCGGCGACTCGGTGCGCTGCGCGCGCTATGCGACCTTCGGCACGCAGGAACTGTCCGACGCCATGCTGGACGCGCTGCGGGAACGGCGCGCCTGCCTGATGGCGCATCACGGCATGGCGGTGTTCGGCGCCGACCTCAAGGAAGCGCTGGCGCTGGCGGTCGAGCTCGAATCGCTGTGCGAGCAGTATTGGCGCGTGCTGCAGCTGGGTGCGCCAATACTGCTGCCGGCCGACGAGATGGCGCGCGTGATCGAGAAATTTCGCGCCTACGGCAGGCAGGACTGACGCCGCCGCGCGCCTATTCGTAGCGCACGTCGAGGATTTCGTACTCGCGGCGGCCGCCGGGCGTGTGCACCTCGACCACGTCGCCGGCGAACTTGCCGATCAGCGCGCGCGCCACCGGCGAATTGAGCGAAATCTTGCCCTGGCGGAGGTCGGCCTCGTCGTCGCCGACGATCTGATAGGCGACGGTCCGGCCCGCGTCGGCATCCTCCAGCTCGACCGTGGCGCCGAAGACGGCGCGGCCGTCGGCGTCGAGCGCGCGCGGGTCGATGATCTGCGCGTGGGCGAGCTTGCCTTCGACTTCGGCGATGCGCCCTTCGAGAAAGGCCTGGCGCTCCTTGGCGGCGTCGTACTCGGCGTTCTCGGAGAGGTCGCCGTGCGAGCGGGCCTCGGCGATCGCGGCGATCACGGCGGGGCGCTCGACGGTCTTGAGGCGCTTCAATTCCTCGCGCAGCTGCTCGGCGCCGCGCAGGGTGATGGGTACTTTCCCGCTCATTCCAATGCGCCTTTCAGCTCCTTGTGGAGCTGCTGGATCGAATAGGTTTCCAGGCCGGAATGCCTCATGCCGACGCAGGCGGCGCGCGCGCCCTCCACCGTCGTGAACAACGTCACCTTCTGCGCCAGCGCCGAAGTGCGGATCGAGCGCGAATCCTGGATGGCGGCGCGCTTTTCGTCCACCGTGTTCACGATCAGGGCGATCTCGTTGTTCTTGATCAGGTCGACGATGTGCGGCCGGCCTTCATTGACCTTGTTCACCGGCGCGACCGGCAGGCCGGCGTCCAGGATCGCGCCGGCCGTGCCGCGCGTGGCATAGAGCGTGAAGCCGAGCTCGTGCAGGAGGCGCGCGACCTCGACGGCCTTGGGCTTGTCCGCCGCCCTGACGGTGATCAGCGCGCGGCCGCTGGCGGGCAGCCGGGCGCTCGCGGCGATCTGCGACTTGACGAAGGCCTCGCCGAAAGTCCGGCCGACGCCCATCACCTCGCCGGTCGATTTCATTTCCGGGCCGAGCAGGGTATCGACGCCGGGAAACTTGACGAAGGGGAAGACGGCTTCCTTGACCGAAAAATAGGGCGGGATCACTTCCCGGGTCACGCCCTGTTCGGCCAGCGTTCTGCCGGCCATGCAGCGCGCCGCGATCTTGGCGAGCGGCAGGCCGGTCGCCTTGGACACATAGGGCACGGTGCGCGAGGCGCGCGGGTTGACTTCCAGCACATAGACGACGGAATTGCCGCCCCGGCCCTGGATGGCGAACTGCACGTTCATCAGGCCGACGACGTCGAGCCCCCGCGCCATCAGCGCGGTCTGGCGGCGCAGCTCGTCCTGCACCTCGTCGCACAGCGAGAACGGCGGCAGCGAGCAGGCCGAGTCGCCCGAATGCACGCCGGCCTGTTCGATGTGTTCCATGATGCCGCCGATGATGACCTGCTGGCCATCGCAGAGCGCATCGACGTCGACCTCGGTGGCGTCGTTGAGGAAGCGGTCGAGCAGCACCGGCGAATCGTTTGAGACCCGGATCGCCTCGCGCATGTAGCGTTCGAGCTCCTTCTGCTCATGGACGATCTCCATGGCGCGGCCGCCCAGCACGTAGGACGGGCGCACGACAAGCGGATAGCCGATTTCGGCGGCGAGGCGGATCGCGTCGGCCTCGGTGCGCGCGGTGCGGTTGGGCGGCTGCTTGAGCTTGAGCTCGTGCAGCAGCTGCTGGAAGCGCTCGCGGTCTTCGGCGGCGTCGATCCGGTCCGGACGGGTGCCGATGATCGGCACGCCGCACTTTTCCAGGGCGCGCGCGCGCTTGAGCGGCGTCTGGCCGCCGAACTGCACGATCACGCCGGCGGGCTTCTCGACATGGACGATTTCGAGGATGTCTTCCAGGGTCAGCGGCTCGAAGTAGAGGCGGTCCGAACTGTCGTAGTCGGTGGACACGGTCTCGGGGTTGCAGTTGACCATGATCGTTTCAAAGCCGTCCTCGCGCATCGCCAGCGCGGCATGGACGCAGCAGTAGTCGAACTCGATGCCCTGGCCGATGCGGTTCGGGCCGCCGCCCAGCACCATGATCTTCTTGCGCTCCGTCGGCTGCGCTTCGCACTCTTCCTCGTAGGTCGAGTACAGGTAGGCGGTGGCGGTGGCGAATTCGGCGGCGCAGGTGTCGACGCGCTTGAACACCGGCCGCACGCCCAGGGCGTGGCGGCGTTCGCGCACGGCGGTTTCGCTCGCCGTCCCGCCAGTGCCGACTTGCGCGCCGAGCACGCTGGCGATGCGGCGATCGGAGAAGCCCTTGCGCTTGAGCGCAAGCAGCGCGGCGGCGTCGAGTTCATCGAGCTTGCGCGCGGTCAGCCCGGCTTCCGTGCGGACGATGTCCTCGATCTGCACCAGGAACCACGGGTCGATGCGGGTGAGCTGGTGCACTGCGGCAAGCGAATAGCCGGCGCGGAACGCCTGGCCGATATACCAGACGCGCTGGGCGCCCGGGTTGGCCAGCTCGTGGTCGATTTCCTCGCGCGCGGCCTCGATCTCGTCGAGGCCGTAGGCGCCGACCTCGAGCCCGCGCAGCGCCTTCTGGAACGATTCCTGGAAACAGCGGCCGATGGCCATGACTTCGCCCACCGATTTCATCTGGGTGGTGAGGCGGTCGTTGGCGAGCGGAAACTTCTCGAAGGCGAAGCGCGGCACCTTGGTGACGACGTAGTCGATCGAGGGCTCGAAGGAGGCCGGCGTGGCGCCGCCGGTGATGTCGTTCTTCAGCTCGTCGAGGGTGTAGCCGACCGCCAGCTTGGCGGCCACCTTGGCGATCGGGAAGCCGGTAGCCTTCGAGGCCAGCGCGGAGGAACGCGAAACGCGCGGGTTCATCTCGATCACGATCATGCGGCCGTCGGCCGGGTCGATGGCGAACTGGACGTTGGAACCGCCGGTGTCGACGCCGATCTCGCGCAGCACCGCGATGCTGGCGTTGCGCATGATCTGGTATTCCTTGTCGGTGAGCGTCTGCGCCGGCGCGACGGTGATCGAGTCGCCGGTATGCACGCCCATCGGGTCGAGGTTCTCGATCGAACAGACGATGATGCAGTTGTCCTTGCAGTCGCGCACCACCTCCATCTCGAACTCTTTCCAGCCGAGCAGCGACTCTTCGATCAGCAGTTCGCGCGTCGGCGATGCATCGAGGCCGCGCTTGCAGATCTCGATGAACTCTTCCATGTTGTAGGCGATGCCGCCGCCCGAGCCGCCCATGGTGAAGGAGGGGCGGATGATGGCCGGGAAACCGAGCGCGCCCTGCACCTGCATGGCTTCTTCGATGCTGTGGGCGATGCCGGAGCGCGCCGAGCCGAGGCCGATCCTGGTCATCGCCTTTTTGAACTTCTCGCGGTCCTCGGCCTTGTCGATGGCTTCCTTGGTCGCGCCGATCATCTCGACGCCGTATTTCTCCAGCACGCCATGCCTGGCGAGATCGAGCGCGCAGTTGAGCGCGGTCTGGCCGCCCATGGTCGGCAGCAGGGCATCCGGACGCTCCTTGGCGATGATGTTCTCCAGCACCTGCCAGGTGATCGGCTCGATGTAGGTCGCGTCCGCCATGCCCGGGTCGGTCATGATCGTCGCCGGGTTGCTGTTGACGAGGATGATCCGGAAGCCTTCCTCCTTGAGCGCCTTGCAGGCCTGGGCGCCGGAATAGTCGAACTCGCAGGCCTGGCCGATGATGATCGGGCCGGCGCCGATGATGAGGATGGAGTGGATGTCGGTGCGCTTAGGCATGTTTGCGCTCCGTCATGAGCTTGATGAAGCGGTCGAAGAGGTAAGCGACATCGTGCGGGCCGGGGCTGGCCTCGGGGTGACCCTGGAAGCACAGCGCCGGGCGGTCGGTCCAGGCCAGGCCTTGCAGGCTGCCGTCGAACAAGGAGACGTGCGTCACCTTGATGTTGGCCGGCAAGGTCGCCGGATCGGCGGCGAAACCGTGGTTCTGGCTGGTGATCAGCACCTGGCCGGAGTCGAGATCCTTGACCGGGTGGTTCGCGCCGTGGTGACCGAACTTCATCTTGAGCGTTTTTCCGCCGCCGGCCAGCGCCATCAGCTGGTGGCCGAGGCAGATGCCGAAAGTGGGCAGTTTCTCGTCGAGGAAAGTGCGGATGGCATTGATGGCGTAATCGCAGGGCTCGGGATCGCCGGGACCGTTGGAGAGGAACACGCCGTCCGGATTCATGGCCAGCACCGCGCCGGCCGGCGTCTGCGCCGGCACCACGGTGAGCCTGCAGCCGCGCGAAGCCAGCATGCGCAGGATGTTGCGCTTGACGCCGAAGTCGTAGGCCACCACGTGGAAATGAGCGTGGAACTTGTCCTGCGCGGGCGCCGTATAGCCGGCGCCGAGTTTCCATTCGCCCTCGGTCCAGGCGTAGGGCTTGGCGACCGTGACGACCTTGGCGAGGTCCATGCCGGCGAGGCCGGGGAATGCGCGCGCCTGGGCAACCGCTTCATCCGCGTTCAGGTTCTCCCCGGTCATCAGGCAGCCTGACTGCGCTCCCTTTTCCCGCAGGATGCGCGTGAGTTTGCGGGTGTCGATGTCGGCGATGCCGACGACGTTGCCGGCCTTCAGATAGTCGGAAAGAGTCTGTTCGGAACGGAAGTTCGAGGCCAGCAGCGGCAGGTCGCGGATCACCAGGCCGGCGGCGTAGATGCGGCTGGCGTCTCCACCTTCCACGTCTTCGCGATTGACGCCGGTGTTGCCGATGTGCGGGTAGGTGAGGGTGACGATCTGGCGCGTGTAGGAGGGGTCCGTGAGGATTTCCTGGTAGCCGGTCATGGCAGTGTTGAACACCGCCTCGCCGACGCTGGCGCCCGCTGCGCCGATGCCCCTGCCCCGAAATACCGTCCCGTCGGCGAGAGCAAGCAAGGCGGACGGGAATGCGGTCAAAATCGGGCTCCTGGGCGATTGTTGCGATGCACCAACCCCGTCAAAACAGGGTGTTGGTCAAACCGTCGCATTGTAGCCGATTTCTGCCCCTTGGGCTAAAGGGGCTGCCCGGGCGGCGGCCTTACCCTTACCTTAGGCCGAGCACATCCTGCATGTCGAACAGCCCGCTCGCCCTGCCGCGCAGGAAGCGCGCGGCGCGCAGCGAGCCGAGCGCGTAGGACATGCGGCTGGCCGACTTGTGCGTGATCTCGATGCGCTCGCCCGCGCCGGCGAACAGCACCGTGTGGTCGCCGACGATGTCGCCGCCGCGAATCGTCGAAAAACCGATCTGCGTCACCGGCCGCTCGCCGGTGTGGCCCGCGCGGCCATAGACCGCGCAGTCATCGAGGTTGCGGCCGAGTGCGGCGGCGACCACCTCGCCCATGCGCAGCGCGGTGCCGGAGGGCGCATCGACCTTGTGGCGGTGGTGGGCCTCGATGACCTCGATGTCGTAGCCCTCGTTGAGGATGCGCGCCGCCACGTCGAGCAGCTTGAACACGGCATTCACCCCGACGGCCATGTTCGGCGCGCAGACGACGGGAATTTCCCGGGCGGCAGCCTCGATCCGCTTTTTCTGCTCGGGGCTGAATCCCGTGGTGCCGATCACCGCATGCACGCCGCGGCGGCGGCAGATCTCCAGATGCTCCAGGGTCCCTTCCGGGCGGGTGAAATCGATCAGGCAGTCGGTGCCCGAGAGCGCCGCTTCGACATCGTCGCCGAGATCGAAGGCGGCGGCGAGTTCGGCGTCCGGCGCGGCTGCCAGCGCCGCGACGAGCGTCTTCCCCATGCGGCCGTTTTTCCCGGCGATGGCGCAGCGCATCTTCGTCACGCTCAATCCTTCCCGTGCGCCGCCGGCACTTCGATGATGCGCGCGCCGGCGCCGGGCGTTGCCGCGGCCCCGGTTTCCGCCACCACGTCGCCGCCGATGCGCACCAGCTTGTCGTCCTCGAAAAACACGGAAATATGGCGCGTCTGCGCTTCGCCGCGGCCGGGCTGGAAGCGATAGACGTAATCCCAGCGGTCGGTGCGGAAAATGTCGCTGACCAGGGGCGTGCCCAGGACGAAGCGCACCTGGTCGCGCGTCATGCCCGGCTTGAGTTGCGCCACCATCTCCTGCGTGACGTAGTTGCCCTGGCGCACGTCGATGCGATAGGGCGAGAGCCGCGAAGTGAGGTCGGGGGCGCCGGCGCAGGCGGTCAGGCCGGCGGCGAGCAGCAGGAGCGGGAACAGGAAAGGCGAGGGGTGCGGCGGCATGAGAACGGGGGAGAACGGCAGATCGCGGAAAAACTATATCATACGGCCATCTGCCGACTCCATCTCGCCGACCGCGAGATCCCGCGACCATGACCGACCGCGCCGAACTGCAAAACAAGGGTCTGAAGGCCACCGCGCCGCGCATGACCATTCTCGACCTGTTCCGCAAGTCGGCGACCCGTCATCTGAGCGCCGAAGACGTCTATCGCCAGCTGCTCGCCGACAAGGTCGATATCGGCCTGGCCACCGTCTATCGGGTGCTTACCCAGTTCGAGCAGGCCGGCCTGCTCGAGCGGCATCACTTCGAATCCGGCAAGGCGGTGTTCGAGCTCAGGGATGGCAAGCACCACGATCATCTGGTCTGCCTCGAATGCGGGCGCGTCGAGGAGTTCGCCGATCCCGAGATCGAGCGGCGCCAGCACAAGGTGGCCAGGGAACGGGGCTTCAACGTAGTGGAACATGCCCTCCATCTCTACACGGAGTGCCTCAAGAAAGACTGCCCGCACCGCGGCGACAAGGACAAGTAGTTATCGCCACGGCTTGATCGGACCGGGTCAGTGCTCGCCCTTGGTGCGGCGAATCCCGGCCATGCGGTTGCCTTGCTTTTGCGGTCCGCCATAGGGAAACAGGACGTGCAGGTAATGGTTGTTGCCGCGTTCCGGGCCCCAGATCTCGCGGAAGTGCTTGATCATGTCGCGCACCTGACCCTGCACCTGATGCTCGGCATAATGGTCGCGGATGAAACGGATCACCTCCCAGTGCTCTTCGGTGAGTTCCAGTCCTTCCTTCTTTGCCAGGGCGACGGCAAAGGCCTGCGACCACTGGTTCATATCCTGGATGTAGCCCTCCTGGTCGGTAGCAATGAGTTTGCCATCGACGTCGATATAGTCCGTGCGAATCGCGAAGGGGTTGGTTTGCATGGCATCCTTTCTATAGGGTCGAAACATAAGCCGCGAGGTTCTTGATCTCCTCGTCCGAGAGGTCCTTGGCCCACGGCGCCATCAAATCGGTCAGCGGCCCGATCTGACTTCCCGCGCGATAAGCGATGAGCATCGCCGCAACCCACTCCTCGGGACGCCCTGTGATCGCTGGGGTGAACTTGCCGCCGATGCCGAGTCGGTGGTGGCATAGCCGGCAGATGGATTCATACTTGTCCATGCCGGCGCGCACGACAGCGGCGCGCGCCGGGTCGACGGCTTGCAGCCGCTCCAGTTTGGCCATGTCCGGGCCCTTCCGCTTCTCTGCATCGCCGCTCTGGATGATCCCCTGCAGCGCGAAATGCACCCCGGCGCCGATAGCCAACACCAACATGATCCAGCCGACACTACGGAACATCCTTGCATCCTTCCCGGCTCCGCATCGGACGTTGACGGGGCGGGCGGTTGACCATGGATGCCCGGGGAGCCGCCGTTTCGCGCGGAAACGGCGGCATGTCCGTCCGCCACCCGTTCAACGTGCGACGAGATTCCGCTTGGTCCGCACGATCTGATAGGAGCGGGCCAGATAGCCGATCGGGAAGCTCCAGACATGAACCAGGCGGGTGAAGGGGAACAACAGGAACAGCGTCAAACCGAAGAACAGGTGGATCTGAAACACCATTTCGGCACTGGCGACCAACTCCGGCTTGGGATCGAACAACACGATGCTCTTGGCCCATTGCGCCATTGCCATCATGGTGTCGGCGCTGCCCTGCGCGGCGTGGTGCGCGGTGGTGAATGTCGTGGCCAGGCCGAAGCCAAGAGTTACCAGCACCCAGATCAGGATGAAGGTATCCGAAGTCCGGCTGGCAGCGCTCACGCGCCGGTTCGTCAGGCGGCGGATCAGCAACATCAAACCGCCGATCATGCACAGCAGGCCGAGGAAGCCGCCGCCGTACATCGCGATGTCCTGCTTGCCGAGCGAGGACAGACCGATGGCCTCCCAGACCGCATAAGGGGCCAGCAGGCCGATCAGGTGGCCGAAGAAGATGCCGATCACGCCAATGTGAAACAGGTTGCTGGCAAGTCGCATGTTCGCGTTGGAAAGGAGCTGGCTCGACGCGCTGGTCCAGCCATACTGCTCGCGGTCGAAACGGATCCAGCTGCCGATCACGAACACGCTCAGGCAGATATAGGGATAGATCCCGAAGATCAGATTGTTCCAGCCGAAGATTTCGTTCATTTCTTGCTCCTTAAGCAGCCAAACGGGAAGGTGTGGCGTGGCTTTTCAAACGGGTGAGGGTGGCGCGGCTCCTGACGATGGCAACCAGCGGCGCGTAGGGGCTGCCGGCCTTCGTCAGGTTGTCGGCCAGAACCGTCAGCACCTTGTGGGCGTCGGCCAGGAAGGCCGTGGCTTCGCTTTCGTCCAGTGTCGCGACGAATTCGAGGATCAGCGGCAGGTAGTCGGGCAGTTCGTTGGCCGCCACCTTCATGCCGTAGTCCTTGTACAACTCGCCAAGATCGATCAGGGCCGGACCGCGGTTCCTGTCGTTGTCGTCGCCGAACAGGTGATGCGTCAAATGCAGGCTGTGCTCCGGCGCCAAGTCGAAGGTTTTGACGTAACCCGCCTGCCGTTCGGTCAACGACATGCCGGTCAGGTGGTCGAGGAACGTGTCGAGCGTTCCCTTTTCCGCCGCATCGACGGCGGGATCGCGCGCGACCTCGGCGCGGATCTCATCGACGTGGTCGAGCAGCGCCTGATCGGGGTAGTCGAGCAGCGCCGAAATGATTTTGTAGATGGACATATGGATTCTCCCGTCAACGGTCGGCCGGGGGCGCCAACTCGGCCGGCTCCGGCGTCTCCTTGCGGCGGCGCGGGAACAGGGTGATCTTGCTGATGCCGAGCGACGAATCGTTGCCGAAGGTGAAGCCGTTCTGGCCCTGGAAACCGTAGGCGTCGTCCATGCGCTCTTCCTGATGGCTGGTCGGGATGACGAAACGGTCTTCGTAGTTGGCGATCGCCAGATAGCGATACATCTCCTTCACCTGCTCCTCGGTGATGCCGGCGGCCTCCAGCGCGCGGGTGTCGACCATGCCCTCGACATTCAGCGAGCGGTAGTAGCTGCGCATTGCGATCATGCGGTTGAGTGCGACGCGGATCGGCTCTTCCTTGCCCGCGGTCATCAAGTTGGCGAGATACTTGGTCGGTGTGCGCATCGCGCTGGCGAGCGGGATGGCGCCGTCCGGACCGACCGGCAGCTTGCCCTGGTCGATTTGCGACAGCACCGGCGAGAGGGGCGGCACATACCACACCATCGGCAGCGTGCGGTACTCGGGGTGCAGTGGAAAGGCGATCTTCCAGTCGATGACCATCTTCCAGATCGGCGACTTCTGCGCGGCGACGATCCAGTCTTCGTTGATGCCCTCGGCACGCGCCGCGGCGATCACTGCCGGATCGTTCGGGTCCAGGAATATCTTGCAGTGCGCCTCGTACAGATCCTGCTCGTTGCCGATGCTGGCCAACTCCTCGATGCGGTCGGCGTCGTAGAGCATGATGCCGTTGTAGCGGATGCGGCCGACGCAGGACTCCGAGCACACCGTCGGCATGCCGGACTCGACGCGCGGATAGCAGGCGATGCACTTCTCGGCCTTGCCGGATTCCCAGTTGTAGTACACCTTCTTGTAAGGGCAGGCGCTCTGGCAGAAACGCCAGCCGCGGCACTTGTCCTGGTCGACCAGCACGATGCCGTCCTCTTCCCGCTTGTAGAGCGAGCCGGAGGGACAGGCGGCGACGCAGGCCGGGTTCATGCAGTGGTTGCAGATGCGCGGCAGGTAGAGGTTGAAGCTGTTCTCGAACTGGCCGAGCATCTCCTTCTGGATGTTTTCCAGGTTCTTGTCCACGCTGCGCTTGGCGAACTCGCCGGCCAGGTCGTCTTCCCAGTTCGGGCCCCAGGTGATCTTCTCCATGGGGTCGCCGGTAAGCATCGACAGCGGCCGTGCGGTTGGCGCCGCCTCGGACAGCGGCGCGTTCTGCAGGCGCGCGTAGTTGTAGGTGAAGGGCTCGTAGTAGTCGTCGATCTGCGGCAGATCGGGGTTGGCGAAGATGTTGAGCAGCTTCGCGGCGCGGCCGCCCGACTTGAGCTCCAGCTTGCCGTTCCTGAGTTCCCAACCGCCTTTCCACATCTCCTGGTTTTCCCACTGCTTCGGATAACCGATGCCGGGCTTCGATTCGACGTTGTTGAACCAGACGTATTCGACGCCCTTGCGGTTGGTCCAGGTATTTTTGCAAGTTACCGAGCAGGTATGGCAGCCGATGCACTTGTCCATGTTGAAGACAAAGGCGAACTGAGCGCGTACTTTCATTGGTGTCTCCTGATTTGGTCCGATTGCACGATCAACGCTTGCCGATGCCGGGCGGGTTGAGCTGCGCCTCGCGTTCCGGGGTCAGCGGGCGTTCCAGCCAGTCGACGTCCTTGTCGGCGACCTTGTGCAGCAGCACCATCGTGTCCCGGTTGACGCCCACGGGGCCCATGTAGTTGAAGGAATACGCGAGCTGCACGTAGCCGCCGATCATGTGCGTCGGCTTCACGACGACGCGGGTGACCGAATTCAGGATGCCGCCGCGCTTGCCGGTGGTGTGGGAGCCCGGCACGTTCACGTTCTTCTCCTGGGCGTGATACATCAGCGCCATGCCGAGCGGCACGCGCTGCGAGACCACCGCGCGCGCGACCGTGGCGCCGTTGCTGTTGACCGCCTCGACCCAGTCGTTGTCCTCGATGCCCACTTGCTTGGCGTCACCCTCGGAAATCCACACATAGGGGCCGCCGCGGAACAGCGTGAGCATGCGCAGGTTGTCCTGGTAGGTCGAATGAATGCCCCACTTGGAGTGCGGCGTGATCCAGTTGAGTTTCACGTGCGGCTTCTTCAGGACGGCCGGCGGCGTCCTTTCCAGGTCCTTCATGTCATGCGGCGGGCGATAGGCGCAAAGTCCCTCGCCGAAGTCCAGCATCCATTCGTGATCCTGGTAAAAGTGGGCCCGACCCGTCAGCGTGCGGAACGGGATGTGCTCGTGAATGTTGGTGTAACCGGACGTGTAGGACACATGCTCGGACTCGACGCCCGACCAGGTCGGCGCGGTGATGATCTTGCGGGGCTGCACCTGAATGTCGCGGAAGGTGATCTTGTCTTCGTGACGTGCGGAGTACAGATGGTGGTGGTCGATGCCGGTTTTCCTGGACATCGCGCTCCAGGACTTGTGTGCAACCTCGCCGCAGGTCTCCGGCGCCATGCGCATCACCGCGTCGCAGACACCGATGTCGTCCTCGAGCGATGGCATCCCCTGGGAGACTCCGGCGTCCTTGACGACGCCGTTCATCACCTTGAGCTGCTCATACTCGGCCGTGGTGTTCCAGTCGACGCCCTTGATGTTGTTGCCCAGCTTGACCATCAACGGGCCCAGCGCGATGAACTTGTTATAGGTGGAGGCGTAGTCGCGTTCGACGAGCTTGATGATCGCCATGGTCTTGCCCGGTACGGGTTCGCATTCGCCCTTCTTCCAGTCCTTCACCTGCCCGAGCGGCTGTGCGAGTTCGAAAGGCGAGTCGTGCTGCATCGGCAGCATCACGATGTCCTTGCGTTTGCCCAGATGCTTCGCCGCCAGTCCGGAAAAGGTCTGCGCGATCGACTTGAAGATCTGCCAGTCGGACTTCGACTCCCAGGCTGGCGACACCGCCTCCGACAGCGGATGGATGAACGGATGCATGTCGGTGGTGTTGAGGTCGTTCTTCTCGTACCAGGTTGCGGTTGGCAGGACGATGTCGGAGTAGGCGCCGGTGGAGTTGAGGCGGAAGTTGATGTCAACCATCAGGTCGAGCTTGCCGATCGGCGCCTCGTCGTGCCACTTGATCAACTGGTTGTCGCGTCCGTCGCCGCTCTCCTGCAGCACGCCGTTTTGTGCGCCGAGCAGGTGCTTGAGGAAATACTCGTGCCCCTTCGCGGAGCAACCGATCAGGTTGGCGCGCCAGACAAACAGGTTGCGCGGCCAATTCCTCTCGTTGTCCGGGTCGGCAAAGGCAACGTCGAGCGAGCCGTCCTTGAGCTTGCCGATGACATGCTTGACGATGCCGGCCTCGTCGGTCGCGCCGTTTTTCTCGGCCTCGTCGGCCAGGTCGAGGGTGTTCGCGTTCCAGTGCGGCACGGACGGCAGCCAGCCCATGCGCACCGAGGCGACGTTGTAGTCGGCCAGCGAATAGCCCTTGTTCCTGCCCTTGCCGGCGGGCGAGAGGATATCGTCGGCCCTGATGGTCTCGTAGCGCCACTGGTCGGTGTGGAAATACCAGTAGGAGGTCGAGTTCATTTGGCGCGGCGGCCGGTGCCAGTCGAGCGCGAAGGCGATCGGCGCCCAACCGGCCTGCGGTCGCAGCTTTTCCTGGCCGACGTAATGCGCCCAGCCGCCGCCCGACTGACCCACGCAGCCGCAGATGTGCAACAGGTTCATGATGCTGCGGTACTGCATGTCGTTGTGGTACCAGTGGTTGATCGCGGCGCCCAGGATCACCATCGACTTGCCGTGGGTCTTGGCGGCGTTGTAGGCGAACTCCCGACCGGTGCGCTCGAGATCGGCGGCCTTGACGCCGGTGATCTTCTCGGCCCAGGCCGGCGTGTAGGCAACGTTGGCGTCGGCGTAGCCATTGGCGACGTTGGCGCCGCCCAGGCCGCGATCGATGCCGTACTGGGCGACCTGCATGTCGAACACGGAGGTGACGAGAACTTCCTCGCCGCTGGCGAGCCTCAGGCGGCGGGCCGGCACGTTGCGATAGAGCAGTTCGCCCTCGCCCGTCACGAAGTGCGGAAAGCCGACCGAAACGACCTCATCCCTGCCGGCGATGCAGGACAGCTCGGCTTCGATCTCCTGCTGGTCGGCGGCATTCTTCGGCAGCAGGTTCCATTTGCCTTCCTCGCCCCAGCGGAAACCGACGGAACCGTTCGGCGCGACGAAAGACCTGCTCTTGGCGTCGAAGACGATGGTCTTCCATTCGGGGTTGTTGGTCTCGCCCAAATTGTCGGCGAAGTCGGAGGCGCGCAGGCAGCGGTCGGAGACATAGCCTGCGCCATGCTTGCGCAGCATCACCTGCACCGGCAGGTCGGTGTACTTGCGCCCGTATTCGGCGAAATACGGATCCTGCTGGTCGATGAAGAACTCCTTCAGTGCGACATGGCCCATGGCCAGGAAGGCTGCGGCGTCGGTACCTTGCCGGACCGGCATCCAAAGGTCGGAGGCCTTGCAATACTCGGCATAGTCGGGGGCCATCGAGATGACCTTGGCGCCCTTGTAACGCACCTCGGAAACGAAGTGGGCATCCGGCGTGCGGGTGGTCGGCAGGCTGGAGCCGCAGACGATGAGGTAGGTGGAGTTATACCAGTCGGCCGACTCGGGCACGTCGGTCTGTTCGCCCCAGGTCATCGGCGAAGAAACCGGGAGATCGCAGTACCAGTCGTAGAACGAACCGCACCCGCCGCCGATCAGCGAGAGATAGCGCGAACCGGCCGCATAGGAAATCATCGACATCGCCGGGATCGGCGAGAAACCGAAAATGCGGTCCGGCCCCCACTTCTTGGCGGTATAGACGTTCGCCGCGGCGATGATCTCCTTGGCTTCCTCCCAGTTGGCGCGCACGAAGCCGCCGAGGCCGCGCACGGCCGTGTATTTCTTGCGTTTCTCGGGATCGGCCTGGATGGCGGCCCACGCCTCCACGGGATCCTTGCCGGACTTGCGCTCGGCGCGGTAGAGATCGAGCAGGCGGCCGCGGATCAACGGATGTTTGATCCGGTGCGGGCTGTAGAGATACCAGGAGAACGACGCGCCGCGCTGGCAGCCGCGCGGCTCGTGGTCGGGCAGGTCCTCGCGCGTGCGCGGATAATCGGTCTGCTGCATCTCGAACGACACGAGGCCATTCTTGACGAAGATCTTCCAGGAGCAGCCGCCGGTGCAGTTTACGCCGTGGGTCGAGCGCACGACCTTGTCGTGCTGCCAGCGATGGCGGTAGCCGTCCTCCCAGTCGCGATCCTCGTTGGTGACGATGCCGTGGTTGTTGGAAAAGGTCTCCTTCGTTTTTTCGAAGAACCTCAGTCGATCGAGAAAATGACTCATGTATGTCTCCCAGTTAAGCTTGCCGTGATGGGTTTACGGGTTCTTGATTTCGGAAGCGGCACGCAGGTAGAACCACCAGTTGATGACCACGCAAACGGCGTAGAAGGCCGCAAAGCTGTACATGGCGTACTCGGGCGTGCCGGCCTTGATCTGGGCCCCGATCACCAACGGGGCGATGAAGGAACCGTAGGCGCCGACCGCCGAGGTCCAGCCCAGCACGGGGCCGGCCTGGGTGCGGTCGAAGATCACGCCGACGGTACGGAAGGTCGAGCCGTTGCCGATGCCGGAGGCCGCGAACAGCACGACGAAGGTGACCATGAACCGGAAGAAATAGATTTCCGGCGTCGCCGACTGGTAGGCCTGCATCATGACGTAGCCGGCGTAGGCCGAGGCCACCACCATCACCACGGAAACCGCCTGAGTGACGATGGCGCCGCCGACCTTGTCGGAGATCCAGCCGCCGATCGGACGGATCAGTGCGCCGACGAAGGGGCCGATCCAGGCGTAAGTCAGCGCAGAGGGGGCGTTGGGGTTTTTCAGTGCATGGCTCCAGGCGCCGGTGGTTGGATCGAGCGTGTGCTGGAAGCCAAAGATCACCGTGATCGACAGCGGCACCGCCATCGAGAAGCCGATGAAGGAACCGAAGGTGACGATATAGAGCGCGGTCATCGACCAGGTGTGCTTGTTCTTGAAGATCTCGAACTGCTTGGTGAGGTTGGCTTTCATGTCGCCGAAGGCGGCCAGCTTCATCACCAGCAGCGTGGCGACGATGATCAGCGGCAGCGCCACCCACATGTTGAGCAGGCCGAGGCCGTTAGGCGCCGGCAGGTAAAGATAGAGGCCGATCCCGGCGGTAAGGAAGGCCAGACCGTATAGCCACAGGATCTTGGCGAAGGCCGCAGCAGTCGAACCGATGCCGGGCGAAATCACCAGCAGATTGTTCATGCCGAAGAAGCTGAAGAAGGCCAGCGGCGCCAGCAGCAGCAGCCAGACAAAACCGGCGTTCTGGATGAAGGTCGGCGTGCCGGCGGCGATCTTGCCGAATATCCAGCCCGAATCCTTGACCAACTCCATCGAGCCGCCGGCGAAGGCGCCGAACAGGCCGACGGTCATCACAAGCGGGATCGCGATCTGCATGGTGGTGACGCCGAAGTTGCCGAGGCCGGCGTTGATGCCGAGCGCCGTGCCCTGCTGGCTCTTCGGGAAGAAGGTGCTGATGTTGGACATCGAGCAGGCGAAGTTGCCGCCGCCGATGCCGGACAGCAGCGCCGCCAGCTGGAACACCCACAGCGGGGTGTTTTTGTCCTGCAGCGCGATGCCGGTCAGCATGGCCGGAATCATCAGCAGCGCAGTCGTCAGGAACACCGTATTGCGGCCGCCGGCGATGCGGATGAAGAAGGAGGCCGGAATACGCAGCGTCGCCCCGGACAGGCCGGCGATGGCCGTCAGGGTAAACAGCTCGTCGGGCTTGAACGGAAAGCCCAGGTTGAGCATCTGCACGGTGATGATGCCCCACATCAGCCAGACGGCGAAGCCGCACAGCAGGCTGGGCACGGAAATCCAGAGGTTGCGGTTGGCGATGGATTTTCCGGTGGTCTCCCAGAAGTTCTTGTCTTCCGGGCGCCAGTCGACGATGTCCCGCTTCGAAGTCGGTGCAGGGGCCTGCGTCGTTGTCGCGCTCATGTGCGTTGCCTCATGGTAGGGTCATTCGATCGGGTCGGCGCAATGGCTGCGCCGCCGCCTCATGTAATCCAGCTTGCGTACCTCGGTGGTGTACATCCAGATCAGGCTGACCCAGACCACGCCGTACATCAGCATGAAGGCGGAGGAGCGGATGCCGGTGAGGTCCGTCAGCGCGCCGAACATGATCGGCAGGAGGAAGCCGCCCAAGCCGCCGACCAGGCCGACGATGCCGGACACCGTGCCGATGTTGTGCGGATACTCGTCGGCGATATACTTGAACACGCTGGCCTTGCCGAAGGCGAAGGCGACGCCGACGACGAACAGCAGTGCGGTGAATACTTCCGGCGACAGGGCGATGCGCCAGGTCTGCGGGCCGGTCACGGTATGCACGGTGAACTCGGTCTGCGGATAGGACATGAAGAACAGGCAGATCCACGACACCCACAGCACCCACCAGGTCACGCGGTGCGCGCCCCACTTGTCCGACAGCCAGCCGCCCGCCGCGCGCAGGATGCCGCCCGGCAGCGAAAACGCGGCGGCCAGCAGCGCCGCCTTGGCCAGATCGAACTCGTACTCGGCCACGTAATAGCGCGTCATCCACAACGACAGCGCGACATAGCCGCCGAACACGATGGAGTAATACTGGCAGTATTTCCATACCACAGGGTCCTTCAGCAAGGCGAGCTGGTCACGCACGGTCACGTGCGATGGCGCGCGGTGCGCCGGGTCGTCGTAGGTGAGCAGCCAGAACAGGATGGCGGTGACCAGCATTGCAGCGGCATATACCTGCGGCACCATGGTCCAGCCGTAGGCGAGGACGATGGCCGGCGCCACCAGCTTGGTCACCGCCGCGCCGACGTTGCCGACGCCGAAAATACCCATGGCCAGACCCTGCCGCGATTTCTTGAACCAGCGCGCGCAGCAGGAGATGCCTACGGAAAACGAGCCGCCGGCCAGGCCGACGAACAGGCCGATCACCAGGAAATGCCAGAACTCGGTGGCGGCGGACATCAGCCAGATCGGCCCCACCGTCGCCAGCATCAGCGCGAAGAACACCACGCGACCGCCGAATTTGTCGGTGAGCATGCCCAGAGGCAGGCGGACCAGCGAACCGGTCAGCACCGGCGTGGCGATGAGCACGCCGAACTGGGTCTCGTTGAGGTCCAGCTGTTCCTTGAGCGGAACACCCATCACCGCGAACATCATCCATACGGCGAAACACACGGTGAAGGCGAAGGTATTCATGACCACCACCGACCAGGCCTTGCGTTCGTGCGTTGTCGACACCATCGGGCTCTCCTCCTGTGCAGGGCTAGCGCATGTTTCCCTTCAGCGCTCGCATGCTAGGGAAAGATCGGGGCGGCGGATATTCTCCGGACGGTCGGAACGGCGCCGCAAAAGGAGGGCGCCCCGGCCTGCCAAAGGCGTAGGCCGGCAGCGGCGGCTGGTTCGAAGGAACTAGTTCTTCTGGGCTAGACCGTGCTCGACGGCATAGACGGCCGCCTGGACCCGGCCGGCCAGGTTGAGCTTCTTGAGGATGCCCTGAATGTGGATCTTGACCGTGCTCTCGGCCAGATCGAGCGCGCGCGCGATTTCCTTGTTGCTCGCGCCCTGGGCAAGAAAGCCCATCACCTCGCGCTCGCGCTGGGTCAGCTTTTCATGGCTGGCCGGCGTCTGCGGCGCCGCCGTCCGCGGGGCGCCGCGTACGCTCGCCATGAGCTTGGCCGTCATCTGCGGCGACATCACCGCGTCGCCGGCGGCGGCGCGCCGGATCGCATCGACCAGGAAGTCCGCATCGATGTTCTTGAGCAAATAGCCTTGGGCGCCGGCCCGCAGGGCTTCGACCAGATCGTCGGCATCTTCCGATACCGTCAGCATCACCACGCGCGGCGGGTCGTCGCACCCGGCGATCAACTGGACCGCCTCGCACCCCGAGATGCCCGGCATGTGCAGGTCGAGCAGCACGACGTCGGGATGGAGCGACTGGGCGCGCTTGACGCCCTCGTGCCCGTCGCCCGCCTCGCCGACCACCTCGAAGCCCTTCTGCCGCTGCAGCAGCGCCTTGATGCCGCTCCTGAACAGCGTGTGGTCGTCTACCAGCAGAATGCGAATCGGACTTTCCATGCCTATTTACGCGGCCGCAGTTTCGACCGTGCCGGGGAGCCGGAGAATAACATGGGCGCCGCGGCCGGGCGCCGACGCCAATTCCAGGCGTGCGCCGATGCGGTGAGCGCGTTCGCGCATGATGGCGACGCCGACATGCGTGCCGCCATCCTCGTCGAGCGCTTCCGGATCGAAGCCGCGCCCGTCGTCACGCACGGCGATCGACAGATCCTCGCCGCGGTCGATCTCGATGGCCACCGTGCCGGCGCCCGCGTGCTTGCGCACGTTGGAGAGCGCTTCCTGGACGATGTGCAGCACCTGAATGACGCTCATCGACTCCGGCAACGGCGCATCGCCGCTGACGACGAGCGAGGTGCGTATGCCGGTTTGCCCCTCGAAGCGGTCCAGGGCGCTGCGGATCGCGCCTTCGAGGTCGGCGCCGCTACCGACGCGGATGCGAAAATGCACCAGCAGTTCGCGGACGTTGTCGTAGCTTTCCTGGATGCCCTCGCGCATGCGCGCGAGCTCCTTCTCCGCCGGTTCGGTCTCGCCGGCGCGCAACGAAGCCTGCAGCATCTGTGCCTGGATGTTGAGGAAGGCCAGCGACTGGGCGATGCTGTCGTGCAATTCCTGCGCCAGCAGGTTGCGCTCTTCCGACACCGCCATCTCTTTCTCGCGCAGCGCCAGCCGCCGGTTCTCGATGGCCACGCCGAGCTGCTGACCGACGGCCTCGAGCAGCTGGATTTCGCTGGCGGTCAGAGGGCGCTGGCCGCGAAAGAACAGATTGAAGATGCCGAATATCTGGCTCTTCGACATGATCGGGATGGCCGCCAGCGACGGCAGTCCCTCATGCGCGCAGTTGAGCAACAGGCCGCTCCGGTCGGTCGGTTTTTCCGCCACCGAGCGTCCGCTGGCCGCGGCGCGGCCGCACAGGCAAGTCCCCACCGGCAGGCGCGCCTCGGCTTGCAGGAAGTCTTCGGAGAGATTGACGGCAGCGACAATCTCGAGTTCCTGCGTCTTGGCGTCGATCAGGCGCACGGCCCCCGACTCGGCCGCCAGCAGGACACGCAGCTTGTCGAGCACGCCGCGGCATACGGTCTCGATGTCCGCCGGTTCGGCCAAATAGGCGGCGATCTCGTAGAGCACCGCCAACTCGAGGTTCTTCTCCTCGATGTCGCGCGTCTTCTCGACGACGCGCTGCTCCAGCGTGTCGTAGAGGCCGCGCAGCTGGTCGGCCATGCGATTGAAGCCGGCCGCCAGTTCGCCGACCTCGTCGCGGGATTCGACGGGCGCGCGCACGCTGAAGTCGGCCGCTGCCATGCGATCCATGCCGAGCTTGAGCGTCTCGACCGGCTGGATCACCACCAGGCGGAACAGCAGGGTCAGGAACAGCGTTCCGCCAAGGGAGAAACCGACCAGCGCGTTCAGGATCAGCCAGGTCGAGTTGGTGTAGCGGGCGTTGGTTTTCTCGATGACCAGCACCAACGCGTCGATCCGCTGCACGAAGTCGCGAACGACTTCCACCAGGTCGTCGAGGTCTCGTTGCGCATCGTCGCTGTCGGCCGTCGCCATCGCCCGGCTGATTAGAGGCAGCATGCGATGCTGCCAGTCCAAGCGCAAACCGGCCATGGCCAGATGCACCTCCTCGGTGCGCGGCAGGAACAGCGGTCGTTCGGGATCCCCGTCCTCCAGCAGAACAAGCGCCGAATCGAACTGGCCGACCGTATCGACCGCAGCGCTGATCCAGCGCGCATGCTCTGGCGTTCCGGCGGCCCGTTCGAGCAGGTAGGCGATGCGATAGATCCGCATGCGCTGGGCGCCGGCCTCGTTGATGGCCGCGGCGCCGCCTTCGAGCTGCCGGCCGACATGGAGCGTCACCATGATCATGGACAGGGCAACCAGAAAGAACAGCAGCAGGATGGCATTGATCTTGGTGCTCAGTTTGCCCGGCAGGCGCGCCAAACTCAGCATCGCAAACCCGCTGCACCGGTGCGGCAAGCAAACAGCCGACGGGTCGGCGCGCCCTGGGCAGCCATCATGCCCTCCTCACGGCATGATCTCGACATATTCGTAAACCTCGTTGTCGACCAGGCGCTTCCGGACCGGCACGGCCAGCTTGGCGAACCACGCGTGCGGATCGTGTCGGTCGATCTCGCGCCCCATGAAGCGGATCAGTTCGCAGATCGGCTCGACGACGTTGGTGCGGTAGCGCTCGTCCTTCTTGACATAGCCGAGCCACAGGTTTTTCATGCAGTTGCGGCGGCACCAGGAAAACGCCTCGCAGCCCTCGCAGGGCATCTCCGGGCTCGGCTGCAGCGGGCTCTTCTTGAGCCAGTTGCCCTGGATCTCGCCCATCTGCATGGGGTGGACATACATCATGTCCGGGCAGGGGAAGATCTGGCCGTCGGGCATGACGTTGATGAGGTGGGAGGAGGCGCGGCACTGCGTGAGGCCGGCGTAAAGCTCGGCGCCGCGATTGGGCAGCAGCTTGTTCCTCACCATGCCCATCACCGGGATCAGCGGATAGAGTGCGTCGCTGCGGGCGAAGAACCTGTCGATCAGCCTGACCAGCACGGCCTTGCGCTTCGCCACCGAGTCGCCGGAGTACATCTCGTCGGCGACGAACTGCCAGTAGAGGTAGTCGATGGCTTCGAGCGCCGCGGCCAGCTCGTCGAGCTCCTCGAACGCGGTGTCTGGGTTGCCCCAGGTGACGCGCGCCGTGATGGTGCCGCCGACGCGGCCATGCACCCTGTCCAGGTTGGCGATCACCTGCCGCCAGATGCCGCGCCCGCGATAGCCGTCGGTGGTCGCCTCGCCGCCGTCGATCGAGACCAGGATGTTGGAAAACCTTGCCAGCATCCAGTCCGGCAGGTCGTCGAGCAGCGTGCCGTTGGTCTGGAGCTGAAAGCGGAATTCGGGGAAGCGCCGCATCACCTGTTCCATCATCGGGCGGTTGAGCGTCGGTTCGCCGCCGTAGAAGGTGACGTAGACCTCCTTGCCCCTGAGGTGGGTGGCGACGAAACGGGCGAGTTGGTCGATGTCGTATTTGAGTTCGGTCTGCGAGCCGAGCACGCCGCCGACGCCGAGCGAGCAGTAGGTGCACTTGAGGTTGCACTTGAGCGTGGTCAGCAGCTGCAGTTCGACGCGGCCGCCGACGATGGGATCGGGATCGGAGACGGGCTGGATGGGCGCCGGAGCGAAATCGAGGACATGCGTCATCATCGTGATCGATTCCTGAAGGGAGGGGCGAAGGCACAAGCCTGCGGCCGGCATTATCCTACGGGCAGACTTCGGCGTAAGCGGGGGGATCGAGAGATGCGCCTTCCGGACTCGGCTCGGAGGTTCCGCGGCTGCCGTCCCGCCGGCGCCGACTTTCAGCCCGGCCTGCCGTCGGCGCGCCCATGTGCGCGTTCTGCGCTTCGCCGCAGCCGGCAAATCCATATCATAAATATATTTTATGCAATTGAAAGTTTTTTTTTTAATTACATACAAAATAGATCAGGTTTATGATCCAACCTTAAAGCAACTATAAGCTTGTCGCCATATTGCAATGTTTTCCTTATGCAATAAGCAAAATGAACCACCAGCAGGGGAGATATCAAGATGTTTGCATTGCGGATTTCCGCCCGTCTCTGGCTGTTGACGGGCCTGTCGCTGGCGCTGTTTTTTATCGCGATCGCCGCCGGACTCTCCGGCATGAAGTCCGCGGCGGAGGCGCTCCGGACGGTGTATGAGGATCGCGCGGTCGCGATGGATCGGCTGGCGCGCGTGGAAAGCATCCTGCGCGCCAACCGCACCGAAGCGCTGCTCGTTTTTCAGCACGATCCGGCCAACGCCTTCGCCAAGCTGCACGATCATCCGGCGCAGCTGCATCTGGAGGCCATGAACCGGCGCATGCAGGAAGCCACCGATCTCTGGCAGGCCTATAGGGCGACCGATATGACCGAGGCGGAAAAGGCGCTGGCCGCGGACTTCGAACAAAAGCGCGCCGCCTGGCTGGCCAGGCTCGGGAGCTTCATCCATGGCGTCCAGGCCGGCGATTTCGGCTTTCCCGTGTTGCAGGGTTTTCTTGCCGCCGGCAACAAAGAATTCCCGGCCGCCATCGAGGCGATCAAAAAGTTGCGCGCCTACCAGATCGCCGTGGCGAAACGGGAGTATGAAGCGGCGGAGCGGCGCTACCAAACGATGCTGATCCTGTTTGCCGCACTGGCCCTCGTGGGGATGGCGGGTCTGGGCGGGGCGGCCTACCTGGCGCAGCGGCGCATCAACGGCGGACTGCGGGAAGCGATCCGGGCGGCCAGGGAAATCGCCGCCGGCAATCTGGCGGTTGAACTGCCTCAGCCCCGGCCGGACGAAATCGGGGATCTGCTGCGGCAGGTCGCCACGATGCGCGACGGCCTGGGCCAAATCGTCGGCGCCCTGCGCGCCAACGTGGCCGCGCTCAACGGGGCAGCGCGGGAGCTGACGCAGGCCGCCGCAACGAGCAAGGAGACCGGTGCGAGCCAGTCCGAATCGGCTGCC